>JBKJQK010000282.1:0-2803 GCA_046594095.1 Anaerolineae bacterium
TCAACATCATGGCCTATGACGGCGGCCAGGGCGCCGACCACTCGCCCTACAGCTTCGCCGAGGCCGCCCTCGACACGTGGGAGAAGCGCGGCCTGCCCGCCGCCAAGCGTGTGCTCGGCGTGCCCTTCTACGCCCGCCCGGGCGACATCCCCTACTCGCGCTTCGCGTTGACCAAGCCCGAAGCCCGCGACGCGGACAGCATCGAGTACGCCGGCTTCCCCGTCTTCTACAACGGCGCTCCGGCCCTGCGGCAGAAAGTCGCCCTGGCCAAAGCGCGCGGGTCGGGGATCATGATCTGGCAGCTCGGGTTCGACACGTTTGACGAGTCGTCGCTGCTCAAGATCATCACCGAGGCGGCCAGGCCATGAGCGTCGGAGCCGTGCTGCTCGGGATCGCCCAGGACGCGGGTGTGCCGCAGATCGGCTGCGACTGCGACGGATGCTCGGCCGCGCGCGCGGACGCGGGTCTGCGCCAGCGCGCGGTGAGCGTTGGGCTGATTGACACGGAGGCCCGTGCAAGCTGGATCATCGACGCGACCCCGGATTTCCGCGACCAGTATGACGCGTTGCGCGCCCTGGCCCCGGATTGCCCGCTGCGCGGGATCCTGCTCACCCACATTCATGTTGGCCATTACCTGGGGCTGGCCCAACTGGGCAAGGAAGCGCTGAACGCGCGCAAGATGCCTGTGCTGTGCTCGGCTCGCGCGGCAGCCTTTCTACGCTCCAACGGTCCGTGGTCGCAACTCGGCGAGAACGGCAACATCGACCTCCAGCCCTGGGCGGCGGATGCGCCGCTCACTTTGAGCCCGAACCTGTCGGTGACGCCCGTGCTTGTCCCGCACCGAGCCGAGTTCAGCGACACGGCCGCTTACCGGGTGGCCAGCCCGCAGCGGACGCTCTTCTACTGCCCCGACATTGATCGCTGGGCGGCGTGGGAGCGCGATATCCGGTCCGTCTGCGACGCGTCGGACGTTGCCTTGCTGGACGCGACCTTCTTCAGCGCGGCGGAGCTGCCCGGCCGGGACATGAGCAAGATCCCCCACCCGCTGGTCACCGACACGGTCGCCCGCCTGCGTGGCACGCCGGCCGAGGTGGCGCTCATCCACCTGAATCACACCAATCCCTTGCTGCGCGACACGCCCGAGCGGGCCTGGCTCACCGCGCAGGGCATGGCGGTTGCGGTTGAGGGGCAGCTTTGGGAGTTGTGAGCGATCTGGCACAATTCCCCCACCATGGCCCTCTTTGCCCGCTCGCTCGCCCCCGACCTGATCGTCTACAACGGAACAATCACAACCTTTGCCCCGGAGATGCCGCGCTGCCCGGCCCTCGCCGCGAAAGACGGCCGAATCGTCGCGGTCGGCGATGACGACAGCGTTCGGGCCCTTGCCGGCGACGGCACCCGCCAGATCGACCTACAGGGCCGGGTCGCCTTCCCCGGCTTCAACGACGCCCACAACCACCAGCTCGAGGTTGGGCTCAAGCTCGGCCGGATCGGCCTCGACGATTGCCATTCGATCGCCGAGATGGTCGCCCGCGTCCAAGAGTGGGCGGCCCGCGCGCCGCCCGGCGAGTGGATCATCGGCGAGGGTTGGAACGAATCGTTGTTCGAGGAGGGCCGCCTGCCCACCCGCCACGACCTCGACGCCGCGACGACCCGCCACCCGGTCATCGTCAAGCGCTTCTTCAACATGGACGTGGTCAACACCTACGCCCTCGAGCTGGCCGGGGTCGACCGAAACACGCCCGACCCGGCCGGCGGCAAGCTCGAGCGCGACCCGGACGGGGCGCCCAACGGCGGGATGCGGGCCGCAGCCAAGACGCTCATCCGCCGGCACATTCCTCTGCCGACCCACGCCCAGTGCGTGGACGCGCTTGACAAGGCCGGACGGGCCTACCTGGCGGCGGGCATTACCAGCATCCTCGATCCCGGGCTGGAGGCCTACGAAATGCGCGCCTATATGGACGCCCGCCGCCAGGGCCGCCTGCGGGTCCGCTCCAACGTCATGCCTTCCTGGCATGGCTTCCGCGAATACGAGAAGGAGGCGGACCTCGAAGCGCGGGCGGTCGAGCTCGGCGTCTACACCGGCCTGGGCGACGACTGGCTGCGCCTGGGCGGGCTCAAGATGGCCGTCGACGGCGGGACGACCAGCCGGACCGCCTGGATGTTCCAGCCCTTCGTCGGCGAGACGGTCGTCCGCGACTTCAACCGGCTCAACCCGGCGGATATGCGGCGCTATTTCGCCCGCGGTCACGAACTAGGTTGGGACATCGGCATCCACGCCATCGGCGACCGCGCCCACCACGAGTCGGCGGCCGCGTTCGCGGACATACTGGAACGCTCGGCGAAGCATGACCATCGCCACAGCCTGATCCACGCCTACTTCGCCAGCGAAGAGAGCCTACAGGCGATGGCCGAATACGGGATCGCCGCCGTCATCCAGCCAACGTTTATCTACTACGAGGGCGATGACCTGTTTCGCGACGTCGGCCCCGAGCTCGCCCACCGCTACAAGCCGATGCGGACCTACCTTGACCGCGGCATCCGCGTGATCGCCACGAGCGACGTCCCCAGCACCGTCCACTACAACCCGCTGATCAACCTGTATGCGCTGGTCACCCGCAAGACGTGGAAGGGGACCCTGATCGCCCCGCGGGAGGCGGTCACCCGCGATGAGGCGCTCTACGCCACCACCGCTGCCGGGGCCTGGCTCACCCGCGAGGAGGACCACAAGGGCCGCCTCGCGCCGGGCTACCAGGCCGACGTCACCGTCCTCGACGGCGACTACTGGAATTGCCCGGCCGAG
>JBKJQK010000403.1:0-3708 GCA_046594095.1 Anaerolineae bacterium
CTTGTCTTGATTGCGGCTGTGCTCTTCATTCTTATCGTTGTCATCTGAGCATGCGGATTCACCTCCTGGGCATTGGCGGCGCCGGCATGAGTGCCATTGCCCGCATCCTTCATGCGCGCGGCGACACCGTAAGCGGTGATGACCGCGCGCCGTCTGAGGTCCTCGACGCGTTGAACGCCGAGGGCATACGGTCGTGGGTGGGCCACGATCCTTCTCATCTCGAGGGGGTTGACGCGGTTGCGCCGTCCTCGGCCATCAGCCACGACGAACCCGAGTTGGTGGAGGCCCGCCGGCGCGGTCTGCCCATCTGGCATCGTGGCGACTTGCTGAACGCGTTGCTGCGCGACCGGATTGGGGTGGCGGTTGCGGGCACACACGGGAAGAGCACGACGACAAGCATGATCGCCCACGTGCTGACCGATGCCGGCCTGGAACCGTCGTTCATCATTGGCGCGACGCCTCAACCGCTAGGCGTCAACGCCCGGCATGGGTCGGGCGAAGCATTCGTCCTTGAGGCGGATGAATACGACCGCACGTTCCTTCGCCTTGCGCCGCGCCTGGCCGTCATCACCAACGTTGAGTTCGACCACCCGGATACGTACACCGATTTGAGCGACACGAAAAACGCCTTCGCCCTGTTCGCGCGGAGCGCTCCGGCGGATGGGGCCGTGATCGTGTGCGCCGAGGACGCGGGCGCGCTGGACGCGATCGCGCGGGCGGAGCCCCTTGAAGCGCCCGTGATCGATTACGGTCTGACCCGGGGCGGGTGGCGGGCCATCCGACCGCGTCCCAACACGCTGGGCGGGGTCGACTTCGAATACACCGGTCCGGCGGGCCAGGCCGGCGGTTGTTCACTCCGCGTTCCCGGGCGGCACAATGCCTTGAATGCGTTGTGCGCGCTGGTCGTCGCGGAGGCGCTCGGTGTCCCGCTCGATGCCGCCGCGCGCTCGCTGGGCGGATTCCGGGGGGTAGGGCGCCGGTTTGAGCTGAAAGGCGAGGCGCGCGGCGTGCGCGTCATCGACGATTACGGGCACAACCCCACCAAAATCCGGGCGACCCTCGCCGCCGCTCGCCAGCGCTATCCGCTTGCCCGGGTCTGGGCGGTCTGGCAACCCCATACCTTTAGCCGCACCCGCGCGCTAATCGATGATTTTGCGCTAGCCTTTGGAGACGCGGACGAGGTCATTGTGCTGCCCGTGTATGCCGCGCGGGAAAAACTGGAGGACTTTGCGTTCGACGCCGCATGGCTGAACCCGATCTCGATCGCGCGGCGGCTCAAACTCGGCGCGGCTCGAAATGCGGCGTCGTTCCAGGATGCGGTCGGGATGCTCTTTGCGATGACGCGGGGCGGGGACGTCGTCATCACTTTGAGCGCGGGAGATGGCAATCAGGTGGGCGTTCGATTGCTGGCGATGCTCCAGGGTGCCGGCCAATGAGCGACGTGAACACGCTTGACCTGAGGTCCCGGGCAAAGGCCGGCGAGCCGCTGTCGCGCTACACCACGGCACGGGTCGGCGGCCCGGCTGACCTGTTGATCGAGGCCCGCACAACGGATGAGTTAGTTGCACTCGTTCAGCGTGCCGACGCGCTGGGAATGCCCAGCTTCATACTGGGCGGCGGCGCGAATGTCCTGATCAGCGACCGCGGGGTGCGCGGATTGGTCATTGTCAATCGGGCGAAAGAAATTCGCTGGCGGCTTCTCGATGCGTCGGCCCGGGTCGAAGCGGACTCCGGCGTAGCCCTGGTATCGCTCGCGCGGGAATGCATCGAACGCGGTCTGGGGGGCCTCGAATGGGCGATCGGCGTGCCTGGCACCGTCGGCGGTGCGGTCGTCGGCAACGCTGGCGCGCACGGCGCAGATGTCAATGCAAATCTGTACATGGCGCGGGTACTCTCGCGCGGAGCGGCCGCGCCGGAGTGGTGGACGAGGCGCCAGTTTGCGTTCGAATACCGGGCCAGCGCGCTAAAACGTTATGCGCCCGCAGCCCGGCCCGTGGTGCTGAGCGCCTTGTTCGATCTTAAGCGTGACCATCGGGGCAACCTCGAACTTCGGGCCAACGACTACAACGAGAAACGGAGGGCCAGTCAGCCGCCCGGGGCGACCCTGGGCAGCATGTTCAAGAATCCCCCGGGTGACTTCGCGGGACGGCTGATCGAGGCCGCGGGTCTCAAAGGTCGGCGGGTCGGGCAGGCCCAAATCTCCGCGCGGCACGCCAATTTCTTCGTCAACACCGGAAACGCGACCGCCGCGGATATTAAAGCCCTGATTGATCTGGCCCGGGAAGAAGTTCTGGCTCGTTTTTCGGTCCAACTTGAGTTGGAGATCGAGCTGTTGGGGGATTGGGGCGGAGACCCGACCCTGGCCAGCGCGACGGCCCGGATGGAGATCGACCAGTAATATGGGTGGCATGTCAATGTCCGCGGTGTCGCCCAAACGGATTCGTGTCGCCGTTCTTTATGGCGGACAGTCCGGTGAGCACGACGTCAGCCTGATGTCGGCCGGGTCGATCATGGAGAACCTCGACGAGTCGCGTTTCGACGTCACGCCGGTCTATATAGATCGGGCCGGTCAATGGTCTCTGCCCCTTGAGAATCTGCGCGGTTTTGACGTGGCGTTTCCGGCCCTGCATGGGCCGATGGGCGAGGATGGCACCGTCCAGGGACTGCTCAAGCTTCTGGGCGTTCCATGCGTGGGCGCGAGCGTGGTCGGCTCGGCAGTCGGCATGGATAAGACCTTTTTTAAGGATGTGATGCGGGCCCGGAATCTGCCGGTGGCGCCCTATGTGACGGTCAGTCGGGCTGAATGGCGTTCCCGGCCGGAGGTTGTCTCCGCCACAGCGCTCGAGAAGATCGGTTACCCATGTTTTATCAAGCCCGCGAACATGGGCAGTTCGGTGGGCATCAGCAAGGTCAAGCGCGCCGATGACCTTGGCCCGGCTATCGAGGAGGCCTTTCGATGGGACCGCAAAGCGCTGATTGAATGGGCAGTGCCAAACGCGCGGGAGCTCGAGGTGAGTGTGCTCGGAAACGACGCGATGCGGGCCTCGGTGGTCGGCGAGATTCGGCCGAGCCGGGAGTTCTACGATTACGAAGCCAAGTATCTTGACAAAGGCGACGGCGCGTCCCGCTTGTTGATTCCCGCGCCGATTCCTGATCCGCTGTCCAAACTGATTCGCGAAGTGGCGGTCGAGGTTGCGCTCGCCGTTGAGGCGCGCGGCCTGGCCCGGGTGGACTTCCTGTTGGATGGCTCGGCTCGCGGCGAGAGCCCAACTGCAGGCGAGATTTACGTCGGCGAAATCAACACCATGCCTGGGTTCACGGAAATCAGCATGTACCCGAAACTGTGGGCGGCGAGCGACTTGCCTTACGCTGATTTGCTGACCCGGATTCTCGAACTGGCGCTTGAGGACGCGGTCGGGTTATGAGCTACAAGCCGACCGAGCGCCGGATGCGGCGATTCGATCCGTCCTCGTCTGCTTCCGAGCGCGGGGGCGAGGCTGGCCGGAAGCGGCTGGTGCGGACGGTGGCGGCCATTGCGCTGACGATGATGATCGTCGGCGGGGGCGGCGCGTTTTTGCTGAGCGACTTTTTCAGAGCCCGCGAGGCGCGCGTCATCGGGAATGAGGGCATTCCCGCCCAGAGTATTCTCGCGGCCAGCGGTGTCATGGGCCGACTGGTCGAGATTCATCACAAACCAATGCTGGCCCA
>JBKJQK010000500.1:0-6506 GCA_046594095.1 Anaerolineae bacterium
CGGAGGCCGATGCGGCGGCGACCTCATCGACGCTGGCCTGGAGGTCATTCCGCCAACGCGTCGCGAACACAACCCTCTGCCTATGCGAAGGAGCCGCGGTGGAGAGCGGATGTCCGGCGGCCATCCAGCGCGGCAGGCCGCCATCTAAAACCGCGACCGCGTCGTGGCCCGCCCACTTCAGCATCCACCACAGCCGGCCCGCCGCAGATTGGCCCACCCCGTCATCATAGGCAACGATCTGCGTCTCGGGCGTGATGCCCCAGCGTGAGAGCGTGGCCGCCCACGCCTCGGGTGCCGGGAGCGGGTGACGGCTGGTCTTGCCCCGGGTCGGCCGGCTCGCCAGATCGTCATCCAGGCTGGCGAAGATCGCGCCCGGGAGATGGCCCGCCGTGTAGTCGCGGTATCCCTTCCCGCCATCGCCCAACGTGTAGCGGGCATCGATGAACAGCCAGGCCGGATCACCCAGATGGGCGAAGGCTTCGGCGGTGGAAATCAGTATCTCGAAGGCCATAACATCCTTGCAGGCGGCCTATTTTCCCTTGTGCGCGCGCAACTGGGCGAGCATGTCCGGCGCGAGCAGGCGCTGGATCAGGCGGACCGACAGGGCGATCCGGGGCAGAATGCTGGCCGCCTCGATGTATTCGGTGTCTGCGTTGTGCGCGTTGCCGCCCACCGGGCCCATCCCGTCAATCGTCGGCGCAAATTGGGACAGGTGGCTGGCGTCCGAAGCGCCGCCCGTCGGCACGTCGTTGATGGCGAAGCCCAGCGACTGGGCGGCCGCTTTCGCCAGATCGGCCATCAGCGCCACGGCCGGCGTCTTCTCCATTGGCGGGAAGCTGAACCCGCCGCTCAACTCACTCGCGGCGCCAGTGACCGTGACGTGCCCGGCGATATCCTTAAGCGCCTTCTCGACTGCCCGCATCCCGGCCAGATTTGTCGCGCGGACGTCGACGGTGACACTCGCGTTGTCGGGGACGACGTTGACGACCGTCCCGCCGCGGGTCACGCTCGGAGTGACGGTGACGCCGGGGAAGAAACCGCTAAGCGCCTGCAGCTCAATGATGCGATGCGACAACTCGACCACGGCGTTGATGCCTTTCTCGGGCGCGACTCCGGCATGGGCGGCCAGCCCGCGGGCGCGCAGCGTGAATTCGCCGGACGCTTTGCGGGCGCTGACGATGTCGCCGGTCATCCGGGCCGGCTCATAGACCAGGGCCGCGTCTGAGTTCCTGGCCAGCCGGGCGGCGATGCCGCGCGACACGGGCGAGCCCATCTCCTCCTCACTGTTGAAGAAGAAGGTCAGCGATTCGAACGCGTCGCGCGCGCTGAGCGCCAATGCCCGCATGGCGGCCATGCCAACCAGCAGGCCCCCTTTCATGTCGCAGGCGCCCGGCGCGAAGATCCGGCCATTCTCCTCACGCCACGGATGCGACGCAGCAACGCCATCGAGATAGACCGTATCGAGATGGCCCATCAGCAGGATGCGGCCCTGCCCGGTCCCGCGCAGCACGACCGAATGGCAGTTTCCATAGTCGGCCATGAGGTGCGTTTCGACGTCCCATCCCCAGGCTGAGCAACGCTGGGTGACGACGGCGCCGGCCGCGTTGACGCCGCGCTTGTTGAGCGTGCCGCAGTCGAGACTGGTCAGCGCCCGCAGATCGGCCAGATAGATGGGAAGAGCATCGCCAAGAGTGTCAATCATGATTCTCCAGTTTGTCCGCGCGGCGAAGCAGCCGCACGCACGCAATCGCGCCCAGAAACGAGGCCGCGCACACGCCGAAAAGCGCCCCAAAGCCAAACGCGTCGGCAATCAAGCCCACGCCGCTGGTCGACAGTAACACCACGCCGAGCAACGTGTTGGTCAGCCCAAAGTAATGGACCCGGTCGTCGGCGGGCGCAATATCCATCAGCATCGGACTGCCGACCACGCCAATCCCGGTGGTCGCCAGGGTCGATAAGACGAAGGGCAGGATCATCGCCGCCTGAGCCACGCCATCGGGAACCTGAGCGGCGATCAGCCCAAGCAGGCTCAGCCCCGCGGCCGCGCCGCAAACGCCCGCCGCGCCCAGCACAAACCGGTTCCCATGCCGCTCACTCAGACGTCCCCAGGCCAGGTTTGCGATCAGCCCGACGACGACCGAGACAATCGCGATGAGGCCGAAGTAGCTGTCGCCGGCCCCTCGCGCGCGGCGGGCGTACACGGTGACGAACGGGGCGCTCGCGCCGCCGATGAAGAGCAGCGACCTCAGCAGAAGGAAGATCCGATAGCGGGAGTTGGTGACGAGCGTTTTGCGAGCGCGCTGAAGCTGGACGCCCAGCGAGATGGGCGCCGTCACGGGCGGGTCGGGCGGCTCGGTCACGAACCCGAACATGACATAGCTGATCATGAAGCTCGCCCCGGCGATGCCGAAGATCAGCCCATAGTTCTGGGGAAAGACCAGGCCGAGCTGGCCGCTCAGAATGTAGGCCAGGACGCCGCCGCCCACAAGGCCCAACAGGCTGCCGAGAAATTGGCGCATTCCGAAGAGATAACCGCGCTTGCTGGCCGGGATGATCTTGGCCGTGACCAGCGTCCAGGGCAAGCCGGCAACCCCCGACGAGAGGGAGATGAAGCAGATGCAGGCGAAGAAGGGCAGCAGGAGAGAAGCCTTGTCCGTTGAGAACCAGACCAGGGCGACCAGGACCGACCAGGCGACAAAGCGAAGAACGGTCGTGCCGCGGTAGATGGCCGCTTTATGGCGCACCCGTTCGACCCAGGGGGCGATGAAGAACTGGGGCAGAAACCAGCCCGCATCCATGGTGAGGACCATCAGGGCCACGAGCACATTCGACGACGTAAGCTGGCTCGCGAACGAGGTCATGACGACGTTGCTGTTGGTGAAGGACTCGGCAAAGGCGGAGAAAGCGCCATTCCCGAGATGCAGCTTGAAGTTGCGGCGGAAGGCCGCGTCACCGTAGGGAATCAGGTTCTTGACGAGTCTCATGCGCGGGTTCTGAGCTTACCACCGGGGATGGGAGATGGACAATTCGTCTCACGCGAAGTCGCGAAAGGCCATTTTTGCAAATCCACGGTGCCCGCGGGACGCGCATCACGATCCGGGCCGCGTTGAGGCGGAGATCAGTAAGGTACCGTACTGGATATCCTCAGACCAGTGAAGCCATAACTTGATGACATCCACCCGCTGGACCCCGGCCTTCGCCATGGCAGGCTCTCGGACCACGTCGCCGATGTAGACCGTCGTCCCGACCCCATCCGCCTTGGACACCCGCTGGCCGTCCGCGTCGTAGCGCCAGGCCGTATTCTTTGCCGGCGCAGTCACGCTCGCCATCCGGTTCTGGGCGTCCCAGGTGTGGGTTTAGGTCACGCCTGCGTCTATCCGCGTGGTCATAGTGCCATTGAGATCATAGCTGAAGCTCGCCTGTTGCGGGTTGCTGGTCGTGATCACCGCGTGCGGGCGGAGGCTGTTCGCCCCCGATGGCGGTTGGACGCGCTCGTATCGCATTCGAGAGAATCATTCTAGGCTGACACGAACCTCAGAAGAGGAATCATCACACCAAACAATGATGCGAAACCAAGCAGCCCCTTTCTCCAGTTTCGCATGAGAAAGTTGGGCAGACAAAACTGAAGCAACCAAATGCTCAAGACCATCAGTGCGAGTAACCAAGTGAACCATCCGAGGGGCAAGAATGCCGCAATCACCCAAGCCAAGAGAGCGAGCACCATCGGTATTCGCGCAACACGCGTCAAGGCACGCATTAGCATCACCGCGCCAATTCGGCTGGGGGTCCGCCTGAGGCCATACCAGCTCTCACGCAATGCGTCGCGATCCTTTCGTTGAAACCACAATGCCGTCGTCAATGCAGCAGACAGAACAGGCTCATTCGGCTGCTCGACAAGCGCTTTCCTGACAACATCCTCCGCCATTACCCCTGAACCGTTCATACATAGCGCGTCTGATAAGCCAACTAACGCCGGCACTGAACCTGGACGAAGTTCCACCGCGTGGAGAAATGCGTGCTCAGCGAGTTGATAGTTGCTGAGCGTCATCGCCAGCTCGCCGCGGAGCATATTCATCGACCAGTCGCCTTGTATTTCTGGACCACTGTCAAACGCTCTAACCATATTCTCGGCCTCAGCTACTTTCATTAGGCGAATGAGTGACCGAGCAATACCGATGCGAGCCGAGGCTGATCCCGGCTTGATCTCGATGGCCTGACGAAAGGAAGCCAGTGCTTCATGACTCCGGCCAGAGCTCAATGCCGACTCTGCGTTCGCAATTGTGGTGTAGAAGTCGGAAGAAGTTGTCATCAGCAAGTCCTCAGTGTTCTGCATAGCGGCTGCGGATTCCCGACAGTTAGCGCCGCAATGCCGAACGCTATCGACCCGGCAAATACGGCCGCTCCCACGATGGCGTGCGGCCTGCTCTCATACTCCTGTTTGATGGCGGTCTTGACTTCCACGCCCGGGAGCGTAAACACAGCCTCGTAACCGAAGTACTGCTTCAAGGATGTCACACTTGGGTCACTGAAGCCAGTGAACAACTGATGCGATAGTTTCCAGGGGCCTACCTGCGCAGGCGGCATGGTTATCGCCGCCACCTCCACGGTTCCCCCGTAGCTGAGTTGACTGCCTCCGGCGACAATGTTCTCATTCGTAATGTGGTTTCCACTCTCGTTGTCGAATGGCCCGAATTTGTACTGTCCGCGCCCCTGAATACGGGTTCGATAGGTAATGAGATCGTACTCGGCGATCGTGCCGGAGACTTCGCCCTCGTATCCAGCGACTCGGGGCACTTGCGGTTCTCCAGGTTCACTTTCCTCCGATTGCGCCGTCGGAGACTGCTTTTTCGGGGCGTATTGATAAGCCGGTGAACGCCGAAAGTATTCTGTCGGTTTTATTCCCTTGGTCGGGTTGCGGCTAATGTACCAATTCCACCTTGGTTGGGCCGCCAGTAGTCCGTGAGCATATTTGCGAGTGCTGATTGTGTTCCAAATTGTCATCCCACGGCCAAACGTCGTCGGAGGCGTCGACCAAGTGGAGCATGAGCCACACCCACCATCATCCGGGCTTGCATTCATATGCCCTGTCGGGTCGGTGAACTTAAGCGGGTTGTTGGCCAACGCCGCGTATCGGTTCAGGCTTTGCGGGTTGGCCGGGTTCGGCACGATGCTGTCCGGGCTAATGAAGCGCGCCGCGACCCTTCGACTGGGCTCAGGGCAGGCCGGCGTGAAGAAGCGGGCGTTGAAGTGCCGGCCTGGGTCTCGTCCAGCCGGCGCTGGTTCTTTCCTCAAGAGCGCGGTCGGCAATCAAGAGATACATCATGGTCTCATTGAACTGCACCCCTCTCGTTGGAGCTACGGAGATTTCTCTGAATAGGCGCGCACCAGCCACGATACCTCTAGGCCCCCCGCAACGGACGCAAAAACACCCAAAGCTTCCCAGCCAACAATCCAGGCAAGCAGCCCCGGATTGGCGTTGTATGCGCCAATACCAACCAAAACAAACCCAACGAGATGTACGATGCCAAAGCGAATTCCCACCATATTGGCTGAATTCCGAATCTGAAGTCGATGAACCATGCGATAGGCCACAAGAGTACGCGTAACGATTGCCGCCATGATCACAACCATGCCTATTAGAACCGTCTCGAATGCGAACAAACTAATCATCTGATCTACAAGTCCCTTTTTGCAGCGCGAGCAGCTATTGTTTCTTCCTGTTCGAGCGCCCGATCTCCTCTTTGGCTCCTTCGTGTAGTTACTAAGGTCCGGGTCATCGACTGTATCGCTCGAGTATCTTCAGCGACAACCATAAAGGCCACAACTGAATCATGGCGAATGCCAGCGCAAACGCCGCCAAATATGGGATCGGAAACAGATCAACGGTCTTCCACAAGATCACAACAGTCATGGCGAGTGCAAATCCAGCCAGGGTGATTAGTCCTACTATGCCAAGGATCGTCCCTTTCGAGTACCGTTTTCGAGTATTTCGCAGAAAGCCGTGCGGCATGAGAATACGCACAATAGTTGCGGAAAAGATCATGATCACACTCACAACTACCAGCGCTATTGCTAGCCAATCCGGCATGAAACTAATCATATTGCATTTACCTACCTTACTTTGCAAAAGCACACAGGCTTGCGAAACACCAGTTGGTACAAATCGGGCATTGATCCATTGAATCTCATGATGTCATAACGCAATTGGCTTGCATTGATGGCTGTGTCTATGAACGCCTCAGGGACCAAGGCTCCAGCGGTGAAGTGCGCCAGAGATACTACCGTGTCTTGACCCAATACGAGCTCAGAGGTCCATGCGGTGTTTCCACTATCGACGTCTAGAATAGCTGTGGCAAATAGACCTGCGCCTCCCCAGCCGTCTTCGCCACCATTTAGCGTGAGCGCATAGGCTCCGACACCCGCCACCTCCTCTAGCGGCGATGGGTCTGGAACACCGAAAACGAAACCTGCGAGTTCCACGATTACGCCTATCGAACTATTAACAA
>JBKJQK010000563.1:0-3143 GCA_046594095.1 Anaerolineae bacterium
TGGGCGCCGGCAAACTGAAGCTGAATGCCGCCAAACTAAACGAGGGGTCGGTCACCTTCCATGATCCATGCTATCTCGGCCGGCACAACGGCGAATACGACGCGCCGCGGGCGGCCCTCACAGCGAGCGGAGCGGCCCTTGTGGAAATGCCGCGCAACAAGCGGAGTTCCTTCTGTTGCGGCGCCGGCGGCGCGCAGGTGTGGAAGGAAGAAGAACACGGCACACAGGCGATGAACGCCAACCGATTCGCGGAAGCCCAGGCGACCGGGGCCAAGACCGTCGCGATCGGCTGCCCGTTCTGCGCCCGGATGCTCAACGACGCCAACGCCAATGCGGGGTCGCCGATGCGGGTGAAGGATGTGGCCGAGCTGGTGGCCGAGGCAATTGAGGCCTGACCGGCGGCGCGCGAAAAATGAAAAGGGCGCGGACCGCATGGTCCGCGCCCTAAACTGGCCGAGATTATCGCGGCCCTATTTCTCTTCTTTAAAGGCTACGTGCTTGCGGAGCTGGGGATCGTAGCGCTTGAGCTCGAGGCGGCTGGGGTCGTTTTTGCGGTTCTTCTCCGTCCAGAATGTGTGCCCGCTCTCGCTGCTCTTCATCTTGATGACGATCCGGTTACCCTTTTTCTTCGCCATGATTTACCTCTTGTGCGCGGCAGCGCCTATAGCGTGCCGGCCATCGGCAACAGCGCGAGTTGGCGCGCGCGTTTGACGGCCCGCGCGAGCATTCGCTGATTCTTCGCGCTGAGCCCCGTCCGGCGGCGCGGCAGGATCTTGCCCTGCGAATTGACATAGCGGCGCAGCCGCTCGAAGTCCTTGTAATCGGGCGTCAGGCCCTGCGCCGCATACTCGTCCACCCGCTTCGGGCGGGCCGACTGGGCATCGTAGTTATTTGCGCCGACATTCTTGCCCGGCTTCTTCTTTCCGAAGGCTTTCTTCCCACCCCGGAAGCCGCCCTCTGATACGTCATTGATCACGATTACTCCTTGCGTTACCGCGCTTTCGCGCGGCCTAAACTGGTGCCCGATTTTCGGGCGCCTGCATCGATAGCGCAGGCTTTAGCGGGGCCGGATTTTATCACAGGCACCCGCCCCCGAGCCCATTTCGGAGGTTTCGGGCTTTCTGGCAGCGGGTTCGGAAGAAGGAAGGCGAACCAAAGCACCCGGGCTTCTTGATCTTCCATAAGCTTCGGTTCTTCGTTCTTCTGTCAAGCAGCCGCCGACGGCCCGAGATTCAATCGGGCTCGACGGCTTCTGACGTGGCGTTCGATCGTCAAGAAGTTCCGGCAGTTCACTTAGAATCCGCGTCCATGAAGCAAGTGACGATCTACACCGATGGCGGCTGTGACCCCAACCCCGGACCGGGGGGCTGGGGGGCCGTCCTGATCCATGCCGGCCACCGAAAAGAATTCAAAGGGGGCGAGCGGACGACGACCAACAACCGGATGGAGATGATGGCAGCCATCCGCGCGCTCGAAGCCCTGAAAGAACCCTGCCAAGTAAGCCTGATCACCGACAGCGAATATCTCAGACTCGGCATTACTAAGTGGATGAAAGGCTGGAAGGCAAGAGGCTGGAAAACCGCAGCCAAACAGCCGGTCAAGAATAAGGACCTGTGGATCGCCCTGGACGCTGCAGCGGCGCCGCACACCCTGACCTGGGAGTGGACTCGCGGCCACGCCGGAAACCGGGAGAACGAACGCTGTCACCACCTCGTTGGGGTGGGAAGACAGGGAGTAATGGACAATGGATAATGGACAATGGACAACGAAGAAGGCTCATTGTCCATTGTCCATTGTCCATTCGCCTCGCTCCAGCGATAATGCTTCCCAAGATGTTCAGCCCAGACCAAATCTCCGCCATCCGCGCCCATTTCCCCTCGCTGCACCGCCAGTACAACGGACATACGCTCGCCTTCTTTGACAATGCCGGCGGCACCCAGGTGCCCCAGCACTGCATCGACGGCTTTGGGCAGTATCTGTCCCGCTCCAACGCCAACGTCCACAATCCCTTTATTACCGGGATCGAGACCGACGCCGTCATCGCCGGCGCCCACGAGGTAATGGCGGATTTGATCAACGCGCCCAGCGCGGACGAGGTCATCCTCGGGGCGAATATGACCACGCTGACCTTTGCCCTCAGCCGCAGCCTGAGCCAGAGTTGGAGGGCCGGAGACGAGATTATCCTGACCAAGCTCGACCACGACGCCAACTATTCGCCCTGGCATCTGGCCGCCGAGGATCGAGGCGCGATCGTGCGCGCCGTCGACATAGACCCCGACGACTGCACCTTGAACCTGGATGATTTTGAGCGCTTTCTTGGGCCACGGACAAAGCTGGTCGCGGTCGGCGGCGCCTCGAACATGGTCGGAACGCTGAATCCGCTCAAGCAGATTGTCGGGATGGCCAAAGCCGCCGGCGCCACCACCTTCATCGACGCGGTCGCCTTCGCCCCGCACGCGCCCATCGACGTGCAGGATCTGGGCGCCGACTACCTGGCCTGCTCGCCCTACAAGTTCTGGGGCCCGCATATGGGCGCATTGTGGGGACGCCGCGAGCTGCTCGAGAAGCTGCCCGCCTACAAGGTCCGGCCGGCCACCAACAGCCTGCCGGGAAAGTTCGAGACCGGCACCCAGAACCACGAGTCCCAGGCCGCTCTGCTTGGAACCTTCGCTTATCTGGACTGGCTATCGACCCTCGCCCCGGCCTCGACCGCGGCGTTACGCAGCCCGCGCGCGGTCCGCATCCGCTCGGCCATCGATGCGATTCAGTCGTACGAGCGGGCGCTGAGCGAGCAGTTGATCGGCGGGATTCTGTCGATTCCAGGCGCGAAGGTCTACGGCATCACCAACCCCGCCCGCTTTGCCCACCGCGCCCCAACCGTCGGCTTCCGGGTCCCCGGGAAAAGCCCCGAAGCCGTGGCCGTAGCGCTGGTCGAACTCGGCATCTGTATACAGCACGGCAACTACTACGCCCAAAACCTGTCAGAACGGCTCGGGCTCGAGGAAGGCGGCGTGATCAGGGCCGCAATGACCCACTACAACACCAGCCGCGAGATCGAGCGCCTGCTCAACGCGCTGAATTAGGCGTGCCAGCATGAGGCCGCCGCGTGTTGCCTTCCGCGCCATTGCGCCCATCACGCTGGC
>JBKJQK010000564.1:0-11371 GCA_046594095.1 Anaerolineae bacterium
GTGACCGGCGAGGGTCAGCCTTTGGGAATTCCGCTGGGCTATGGCGGACCGTATCTGGGGTTCTTCTGCACCAAACGCGAGTTCATGCGCCGCATCCCGGGCCGGATTGTGGGCGAGACGGTGGATAAGGAAGGCAAACGCGGGTATGTGCTCACTCTCAAGACCCGCGAGCAGGACATTCGGCGCGAGAAGGCGACCAGCAACATTTGCACTAATCAGGGCCTGATGGCGCTGTGCGCTACGGTCTACATGAGCGTAGTCGGCAAGAGCGGGATGAAACAGGTGGCCAACCTGTGTTACCAGAAGGCCCACTATGCGGCCGACAAGATATCAAAGCTCCAGGGTTATGAGGTGCTGGGCGGCCGGCCGTTCTTCCATGAGTTCGTGGTGAAGTGCCCGGCCCCAGTGGACGAAATCAACGCCCTGATGCTGGACGACTTCGACATCATCGGCGGCTACGACCTTGGGCGCAACTACCCGAGCCTCAAGGATCACATGCTGATCTGCTGCACCGAGCCGAATACCCGGGATGAGATTGACGCGCTCGTCCAGGCCCTTGACGCGGCGCGGGAAGATCTGGCCGACTGACGGCGGGCGGCAGACCGCGTCACCGTAGCCTCCCGCGAAACACGAAAACCCGCGCCGTGTGGCGCGCGGGCCCATAATTGGGGGCATGGCAATTTATGATTTCGCGGTCGTGGGCGGTGGCCTCGTCGGCCTCGCGACCGCGCGCGCGCTACTCGAGCGTTTCTCCGGAAAAACCCTGCTCCTGATTGAGAAGGAAGACCGTTGGGCCTTTCACCAAAGCGGCCACAACAGCGGCGTCCTGCACTCCGGAATCTACTATCGCCCCGGCACGCTGCGGGCAAAACTCGCCCGAAAGGGCAACGAGCGGATGGTCGCCTTTTGCCGCGAGCACGACATCGGGCATGATGTGTGCGGCAAGGTCGTCGTCGCGACCGAGGCGCGCGAGTTGCCGCTCCTGGACAACCTGCTCAAGCGCGGCCGGGACAATGAGGTTGATGTGCGCCTGGTCGACATCAAGGAATTGCGCGTGATCGAGCCGCATGTTGCCGGCATCAAGGCCATCCATGTCCCCGCGGCCGGCATCGCCGATTACAAGGCCGTCGCTGCGACACTCGCCAAAATCAGCGCCGACAAGGGCGGCGATCTGCGCCTGAATACGCGCCTGCTGAAAATGACCGCCCAGTCGGACGCGGTCACACTCGAGACCGACAAGGGCGAATTCCAGGCCCGTTACGTCGTGACCTGTGGCGGTCTGCACGCCGACCGCATCGCCCGCCAGGCGGGGGCCGATGTGTCGGCCAAGATCGTGCCGTTCCGGGGCGAATACTTCCACCTCCACCCGGCCAAGCGCGATCTGGTCCGCAACCTGATCTACCCGATTCCGAACCCCGATTTTCCCTTCCTGGGGGTCCACTTCACCCGCATGATCGACGGGGACATCCATTGCGGACCAAACGCGGTTTTCACCCTGAGCCGCGAGGGCTACACCAAGCTTGACGTGAATCTGCGCGACGCGTGGGAGGCCATCACCTTTTCCGGTTTTCAGAAGCTGGCAGTCAAGCACTGGAAGATGGGCCTCGACGAGATCGTGCGCTCATATAGCAAGGACCGTTTTGTGAAGACTCTTCAGCGGCTGATCCCCGAGGTGCAGGCGTCGGACCTCAGTCCCTCGCCCGCCGGCGTGCGCGCCCAGGCGCTCACCCCGGCCGGGGCGCTGGTCGACGACTTCCTGATCGTGAATGGCCCGCGCTCGATGCACGTGTGCAACGCGCCCTCTCCAGCCGCAACCGCCTCGATCACGATTGGCGAGGAGATCGCCGAGCGGGTCAACAGCGCGCTCTCCTAGACATATCTTGAGATGAGGGCGACGATGCGCGACCGTCGCCCCCATCGTTTTTCCGTCTTCGTACAATGAGGGTATGCTCAATCATGCGTCCAGGGACGCTGTCGACGCGGCTGGCTGGAGAGATACCTTTATCCGGCCACTCTACGACTCATATTGCTTTTCGAACCTGACCTCCGAGGTCGTCCGCCGGCTAACCGGTCAGGGTGAGAGTCGCCTCCCCGCCGACGCGCTGGCCGGGCTTCCCGAGCGCTGCGATACGGTCATCCTTTTCTTCGTCGACGGCTTCGGTTGGCGCTTTTTTGAGCGCTACAAAGATCGTTATCCCTTTCTGCGTCATTTCATGGACAGCGGGGTGGTCTCGACCCTGACCTCAATGTTCCCGTCCACGACTGCCGCCCATGTCACCGCGATTCATACCGGAATGCCGCCGGCTCAGTCGGGGGTGTACGAATGGTTCATGTATGAGCCCTCGCTCGACGCGACCATCATGCCCCTGCCGTTTAGCCTGGCGACGGACAAGACGCGCGACACCCTGCCGGCCCTGGGATTCACTGCCGACAAGCTCTTTCCGGCGACCAACATGTACCAGCGGCTGGCCGCGGCCGGTGTGGATGCCTACGTCTTGCACCCCAACGAGCTATCCCGAGGGGCGACCGGCAAGCAACTCTACGCGGCCGCCCACGCGATTGACCACAAGACGTTTCCCGAGGCCATGGTCAAACTGGGGCAGCACCTGGACCGCCAGCGCGGACCGGCGTATTACTTCCTTTACTACAGTGAACTGGACACCCTCCTGCATAGTTACGGGCCGGATTCGGAAGTCGTGGATGCCCAGGCCGATCAGTTTCTGATCACGATGGAGCGTATGTTTGACCGTTTGATGAACAAGCGCCGCGACGCGATCTTCCTGATGACGGCCGATCACGGCCAGGTCGAGGTGGATCCGAAGACCTGCGTCTACGTCAATGAGCGCATGCCGGCGGTGAAGGCGCTGATGCGGACGCATGCCAATGGCGACGTCATCTGGCCGAGCGGTTCGCCTCGCGATACGTTCTGGCACATCCTGCCGGAGGCGCTTGACGAGGCCCTAGGCCGATTCTCCGAGCTGCTGCGCGGGCGGGCGCTGGTGGTCAAGACCGACGAACTCATTGCCCAGGGTTTCTTCGGAACGCCCGTCACCGAGGCTTTTCTGAGCCGGGTGGGGAACCTGACCGTTCTGCCTTTCGCGGGCGAGACAGTATGGTGGAAAGTCCCGGGCCGCCCTGAGATGCGGTTCTTCGGTCACCACGGCGGGCTGACCCGGGCCGAGATGGAGATTCCGCTCCTGGCTTGCCACCTGTAAGTGGCAGCAAGAGTGATGGCCGGCGAACGTTCAAGACGGGCTGACCTATGGATTCCTGCTTTCGCGGGAATGACTGTTTAGATAAAGCGTTGCGCGCCGTTACAACTGGCTCAGGACCTGCTGGCGCCGGGAGTTGTATTCGTCCTCGGTGATCAATCCCTGCGCCCGGAGGTTGCTCAGCTCCGTCAGGCGGTCGGCGGCGGAGTTCAGGGGCGCCACCGGCGCCGGGGCCGGCCCGCTCAGCGCGTTCTTGGCGTCCAGCATCGCCCGCTTGAAGCCGACGGGATCCGGCACATACAGCATCCGGTTCAAGCCGGTTTCGGACGCGGTCATGATCAGCAAATGGCCGTAGTCCAGGATGCGCCCCAGTGCGGGTTGCTTTAGAAGAATATCGTTGACCTTCTCCAGGGACGAGTCGATGCTGGTCTTGGCAATCACGCCGTGAATTTGGATGACCCGCCGGTTTGTAACGATCAACGTCGTGTTGACCCAGTTCAGCGTGATCCGGAGAACCCCGACCAGTGAGCTCAACAGCAAGAGGGCGCCCACAGCCAGGGGAACCAGGGGCGATAGGAATCTCAGGGGCTGCCGGAGGTCATCTAAGGCCTTCATCAGGAATCCTGCTCCGGCCAGCGGCCCCCGATTATCTGTCAGGGCAACATACAGGAAATACACGATCGCGAGTAGAAAGACCTGCCACAGCAGGCCGGCAAACGCGTTCAACAACACGACCCAGTGCGGACGGCGCTGAGCGAGAATCTTCTCGTTGGACGAAACCAGTTTGGCGATGTAACCCATACCCGCGGTTATACCTCGCAATTCCTAAACCTGCCGGGCTCCAAAGGCGAGAGCCTCGGGCAAGAGCGCATCGCTGACTGCCAGTTCGCTCAGGCTGAGTGTATTTCGGATACGGGCTATTCGGGCCCCAAGGCTGTCCGGCCGCCCGCACATGCGCAGCGCGAGCTGAATGGCCTGGGCTTCATCAGCGGCCACCCAGGGCAGCTTGACCCGCCACAGGCCCAGCAGCCCGGAGGTCAGGGCGTTCATCCGGACCGCGTCCCAGTCCACCTTGCGCTGCAGCCGCTCGGTGATGATGTCAGCCAGCCCGATCCCGTTGGCGTTGCCGCCAGTCGCCGCGCTCAAGTCGAGGGCGACGATGACGTTGACCTGGGGATGGCCTGGGTCGGCCACGCCCGGAATAAAGACACGCCCGATCGTATTGGTGTCCATCCCGGTGCCGCTGATGTTTTTGCCCATTTCCTCAACGATGAGCACGTCGAGGTGGGCGAAGGGGATGCGCGGCAGGAGCGTTTGCGCGCGCTCCAGCAGGGCCGTCTCGGCCGGTCCGCCAATCTCCGCGCTCGTCAATCCGTGGATCTCCGCAACGTCATGGTTGGCATTTTCCAGGATGCCCAGTCCGCCCAGCACGCGCCCACGGTCTACGACGATTCGGGCTACCGGCGCAATCAATGTCCGCAGACCTTCCGGGCCAAGGGCGTGGATGGCTTCCGCCACCGGCTGCTTGCCCAACCCGATCGCGCACATCTTGGCTAGTCCGCTCTGGATAGGCCCCGCAAACGATGTGTGGGGCTTGATCCGGTTGATGACCAGAGTCGCATTCGCCTCGGCCGCATGGCGGTCCATCCGGGCGGGGATGCCCCGGTGTTCGCCCAGGATGACGGTCTCCATGCTCGCCATGATGGGGCAGCCCGCGCTTTCTTCCGTGACGCCCAGATCGGCCAGCACTGCCCGCTGGCCATCGCCGGTGGCGCCGCCGTGGGAGCCCATGGCGGGGATGACAAAGGGCAGGGCGCCCATGTCGCGTAACGCCTCGGCCGTCGCCCGGACGATCGCTGGCAGGCGGCTGATTCCCCGGCTCCCGACACCAATACAGATTCGCATCCCTGGTCGAATCACCGGCAGGGCGATGCGGGCCAGGGCGTCGCGAACCGCGGCTGTGACGGCTTCCACCTGCGGCGCCGGCCAGTCGATTTCGATGCGCCGCAGGGCAGGGACTGGCACTGCTGGAAACCGGGCAAGATCGCGGATGACGGGGTCAAAAACCATCCGGTAATGATAGGGCCGATCTCCCGTAAGCATCCAGGCGGTCGGTCACCGAGCGGCGAAAAGGTCAGGTTGCGTTCGGGCCGGAGCCGGCGCGGTCCGCTCGGCAGGCTTGCGCACTGCCGCGCTACAATCGGCCGGAATGGCCGGGGGTATTCCACGCCTGCTCGAAGCGACCCTGATCGCGCTGACCTTCGCGTCCGTTGCGCTGGGCGCTGGTTGGTCGGCGCCGGCGCAGGCGGGCGCCATCGCCCAACGACCGGCGCCCAGTGTGGCAGCGCCGCGCGCTGGCCCCACCGATATCCCAGCGCCGGCGAGTTTCCCGACCCTCGTTCCGACAGTTCCCGCGCCCTTCCCGACCCCCGATGCGCGGAAGGCGCTCGTGGCGGAAAGGATTAATCTGGACATCAAGATCGAAGAGGGGGACGCGCCGCTGATCAAGCAGCCTGTGGGGACCGTCAATATCCTGCTGATGGGGATTGATGTCACCCAGGACCGCCGGCTGGCTCGGTCTGACACGATCATCGTGGCCAGCATTAACCCGGAGTTACCGTCGGTGAGCCTGGTTTCCATACCACGTGATCTGCAGGTCCGGATCCCCGGACGGGCCGAGGACCGGGTGAACACCGTCAGCGAATTTGGCTACTTGCAGAACTACCCAGGCGGGGGCCCCTCGTTTTTGGCCGCGGTTTTGCGCAAAAACTTTGGGCTTAAGATCGACCACTACGCGCGAATCGACGTAAATGGTTTCATGAAGGCGATCGACGCCCTGGGTGGCATCGACGTTTTGGTCGAATGCGAGGTCAAGGACACTTTCTTCAAGGTCATCGGTCCGGACGGCAAGATTATCGACGGCGTCGAGCCTGGGATGGTTCGCATGAACAGCGCGCTGGCCAACTTCTACGCCCGATCGCGCTACAGCACGACTGATTTTGACCGGGCACGGCGCCAGCAACGCATTCTCAAGGCGATTCTGGCCAAAGCAAAGAGCGCCAATCTGTTCAACAACTTGCCCGCGCTGATTGGCACGGTCCAGGAAAATTTTGACACCGACATCGGCTTGATTGATGCGCCTTTTTTTATCGATATCGCGAGGCGGATGGATAGTCTGGCGATCAAGCAGCGGGTCGTGACGTTTCCCGTGGTCGAGTCCTACCTCCGGCGAGATGGCGCTCAGGTGCTTCGGCCCACCAAAGACACGATCCCCTACATCATTGATTCGCTCGCGCCGCCGCTGGCTGTGCCGGCGAACCGGGCAGTAACACGGCCGACACTTGAGATTATCAACAACTCGGGCCGGAAGGACATGGAGCTGTTGGCTACCGAGCGGATGGGCGTTGAAGGCTTTGACGTGGTCGCGGCCCGCAAAGGTACCGCCGTTATCCCGCGCACCCAGGTGATCGACATTCAGGGCGCGCCCAGGAGCCCCGCCAATGCCTTTCTGGTTCAGTTTTTTGCCATTGCCGCTTCGGATGCGCTCAGCCAGCCCGCGGCCGGCGCGGCCGCCCAAACCCGTCTGGTTCTCGGCCAGGATTACGAATCTTGCCCGAATACCAGCAGCGCCGCTCGCGAGCGAGCGCTGCTGCCGGGCTCGGTCGAGATCACGCCGACCCGAGTGCCCTAGCGTCTGCCCAATCCCGGCTTAGGCCAGTGTGACTTCAACGGCCTGCCACTTTGAGCGGCGCAGCGAGTTCATGAGGTCAAAAAAGCGCTTCATGATGCCGTACTTGGCCATGAACCAGGTATTGACAAGCCTGTCCTCGTCGTCGGACTGGACACGCGCTGTGGCGTCCACCCATTCGCCCCTGGGCTCGCCGCGCTGGCCGCACGGCATGACCCGGACTTTGGGATTGTTGCGGATGCGCTTGACCTTGCCGGCGTTATTGATCGTGCGCAGATATAGCTTGCCGTCATGCTCGACGAACCAGACGGGTGTCGGCATGGCCTGGCCGGTCTTTCGGTAGGTCTCGATGTTGATGAACTTGTGGTTGCTGAATTGGTCAATTAATGCAGTCATGGTTTTGTTGTTTAGGACTGCGATTTTCCGCATCCGGGTGAGCGCCCGCTGAATTGGGCATCCAGCCGCCCGATCTTGACGGCTGGACGTATTTTGGTTCGGTCGGCGGATAGGCACACCGACGCGATGTCCCCCGCCCCGGTGTGCGCCGCGGCGGGGGACACCGCCTACAAGTCACAGGGGGCTAGCGAATGCCGAGCAGTGCCACGTCAAAGGTCAGCCGCGCATGGGGCGGGATGACTCCTCCGGCGCCGCGCCCGCCGTAGCCCAGCTCGGCAGGAATGAGTAGTTTGCGTTTCCCGCCGACGCGCATGGAGGCCACGCCCTCGTCCCAGCCCTTGATCACCTGGCCCACGCCGAGGGTGAACTCAAACGGGCTGTTGCGGTCGACCGAGCTGTCGAACTTCGTGCCATCGTCGAGAAAGCCGCTGTAATGCACGACCACGGTGTCACCGCGCTTGGGCTGGGCGCCCGCGCCAACGACATCATCGGTGTATTCGAGTCCTGATTCCGCTTTCATAGGCGCGCATTCTCGCATGCCATGTTGTTTCGCACCAGGCACTTTTTGAGCGCGTGACGTCCCGGGCGAGGCATCCCTGGGCGCCGACACAAAGTGCGATGAGACGCGGGTCAACCTGACCGGTAGAATGCCGGTCAACGCGCCGACATGAATGCTTCTCCGATCGCCCCCCGCTATAGCACCGCCGAAGAGATCGCGAATGGCATCACCCATGGTTTGGGCGTCGTCTTCTCGATCGCCGGGCTGGCGATACTGACCGCTTTCGCCAGTGTATTCGGCACGTTCTGGCACATCGTCGCGTGCAGCATCTACGGGGTTACCCAGATCTTGATGTACACCGCCTCGACCCTGTATCACAGCATCCCCGTACCGCGCGCCAAGAAGTTTCTGCGGCTCCTCGATCATTCGGCCATCTACCTTCTGATCGCCGGCACCTACACGCCCTTCGCCCTGGTCAACTTGCGCGGTCCGTGGGGCTGGTCGATCCTGATCGCGATCTGGGGGCTGGCCATTGCCGGCATCGCCCTGCAGTCGAAGCTTATCCGGCTTAGCAAGCTTGTGACAGCCCTGCCGTATGTGGCGATGGGCTGGGTGGCCGTCATCGCCGTTAGGCCGCTGCTGGAAGCGGTCGCGCCGGGCGGGCTGTGGCTGCTGGTCCTGGGCGGCCTGGCCTACACGGCCGGCACCATTTTCTATGTCTGGAAGCGGCTGCCCTTTCATCATGCCATCTGGCATGGTTTTGTGTTGCTGGGCAGCGTTTTACATTTCTTCTCTGTCCTGTTTTATGTGATCCCGCTGGCTGGGTAGCAGCTGGGTGTGGAAATACCCAGGCCGGCTGGGTGACTTGCCCATCATCGGCGCTCGGACTTACTCCCATGATCGCCAGGGCGCGGCGGCGATGGGGCACGGGCGCGCAACGACGACCCCGATGGCGCGAAGTTGTATGGTGGCGCCACGGAGTCCGTGATTGGCGCGCCCGGGACGGCTTCTGTCGAAACTCACAACGGCAACCCGGTGGTCGCAAGCTCGAACTACCCGAACTCCCTGTCGACGCAGGTCACGAATGCCGGTTGGTCTTGCAAAACTTGAGTCTGACAGTCCCGCCGGCGTGCATGGGTCCAGCGCCATGGTCGCTGCGCTGGAACTGTGGTTGAGCGTGCCGGTGACGGGCGGTTTCACGAAACCGCGACTGCCGATGATGGCGTCTTCGTTCGCGTACGTCCAGTTCCGGTACCTTTTTTATGTCCGCTTGGGAGATCGAATCCTAATAAGCGATCGCCGTGCCCGCCCACGCGACGCACACCAGGTCGCGAGGACGAACCTCCACAACAATCGGCTGCGCGTTCGGCATCCCAAACCGGATCGCCGCGTCGATGGGCAGGTTGGCGCACAACTGGGGAAGCATATTTCCAAGCAGGCTGCCGTGCGCGACGAGCGCCAGGATGACCGGCATGCCCCGATACGCGCCGACGAGGCCATCGATAAACGGCAGGAAGCGCGCCCGAATGTCGTTGAAGCTCTCGCCGTTCGGCGGGCGGGCGTCGGCGTCGCCCGCCCGCCAGGCCGCCACCGTCGCGTCGTGGATGCGCCAGCTCTCCGGATCGCCCTTGCCTTCGAGGTCCCCGCAGTCCGGCTCGCGCAGCGCATCGACGGGGTGGGGGACCAACCCGCACGCCGCGCCGACGATCTCGGCGGTCTGGATCGCCCGCAGAGTCGGGCTGCAATACAAGACCGCAGGTTTCTCAGCGGCGAGGGTGGCCGCCAGTTCCCCGGCCTGCGCCCGGCCCAGCTCGGTCAGGCCATGCGGCAGATCGCGGTTCGACATGAGCCGCAGCACGTTGGCCTCGCTCTGCCCATGCCGGGCGAAAATCAGGCGCATCACCGCGTGTCGCCGTCGCCTTTGATCTTGCCGCGTTCGAGCCGGTCAAACAGCTTGGTCAGGTTCGCGGCCGCGATCTCCTCGAGGCTCAGATCCAGCTCTGTCGCGATCTGGGCCAGATACCACAGCACGTCGCCCAACTCGCCCTTGAGGGCCTCGCGATCCGCGTCCGAGATTTTCCCGCCTTTATCGCGGAAGAGCTTCTTGACCTTGCCGGCGACTTCGCCGGCCTCGTTGGCCAGCCCTAGCGTGGGGTAGACGATCGCATGGTCGGTGTGGATCAGGCTCCACGTCTTGCGCGACTCGCGCTGGTAGGCGTTGAAATCGATCTTGTCCATCGTTCAGGCGGCCTCCGCTTCCTCGGGCTCCCACGGATACACGATCCACGCGTCCGTCTCGTACGCCACGAAATCAGGCCGGTGATCGGGGTAGCGACTCGCCGCCGGTTTGTAGTGGATGACGGCCACCGAAGGAAGCCCGCCTGCTTCGATCACCCGGTGGCGCACGGCCATCGCGGTCTTGCCGCTGTCCCACACGTCGTCGACGATCAGGATTCGTTTGCCCACCAGGAGCGGGTCAGCTGGGAACTGCAAAAAGCGCGGCTCGTCGATGGTCTTCTCGACCGCCGTGTAGAACATGACCGCCGCGGTCATGACGTTCCGGATATCGAGCATTTCGCTGATCAGACAGCCGGGGATCATCCCCCCGCGGGTGATGGCCATCACCGCGTCAAAATGATGGCCGCGCAGGCTCTCGGCGAGCTGGCGGGTGAGGGCGTCGATGTCGTCCCACGAGTAGATAAGCTTAGGCATAGTATTGATGAGCACATTGTCCCGCATGCGCTGGGCGGCGCCGATCCCTGAGCGGCCCGGTAATCCGGGCCAGTCGAAGGACCGGTGCGCGAGTTCGTCCGTTATACCTGGCGTGCGACCACTAGACAGGCCGGTGCTGCGACGGGTAGTTGACGATCTTGTCCCATTCGTCTGCGGTGGAGCGGGCCACGAACGCGATCAGCGGGCCATCCCCGACGTTGTAGACCTCGTGCGGGACCCCCGGCTTGATGTAGATGAAGTCGCCCGCTTCGTTGAAGACTTCGTTCACCAGGTTCTCGCCGTAGGCGTGGCGGACCCGGCCCTGAACGATAAAGAGCATGACCTCAAAGCCATCGTGAATGTGGGCGTAGGCGATGGCCCCTGGCGGGACCGTCGCGACATTGATCGACAGGTTTTGCGCGCCGGCGTTCTTGCCCGACAGCCCCTGCATGTATTTGATCCCGTTCCATCCGCGCTGGCCGCCACCCCCCGGATCACGGTGATTCCGTCGAGATCCTCGACAATGGTCTGGTCAATCGTGTTGTCGGTGTTCATCAATTTCTCCTATTCGTCTTCCGTCAGCGGTCCTTCGTCCTCATCCATCAACCTGATCCGGCCCCTGTCTTCGGCCAGATCGGCGATTTCGAGCGCGCGCAGCACCTGGTCGCCACTGGTCTCCATGAAGAGAATCCGCCGCCATTTCAGGGAGGGGATGGGCCGCGCGAGCCTCTCCAACGGCCCAAGTTGATACTTGAAGTACGTTTCGGCCGCGCGCGGATGAGCCGGCTCGTCCGGGAATAGATCCACTCGCCGAACCAACTCATGCCCGCGCACCCGGGCATATTCGTGGATCGCCCACTTCTC
>JBKJQK010000526.1:0-5623 GCA_046594095.1 Anaerolineae bacterium
ATCTCGTCCGAGCGCGCGAGCGCGTCGGGGACCCCTCTCAAACGCAGGCCGTAGGCGACGTTATCGCGAACGCTCATCTTCAGTAGCGCCGGGCGCTGAAAGACGGTCGTCACCCGACGCCGAAGCGCGAGGCCGGCCAGACTCGCGGCGTCGCACGTTGTATTGTCAAAACGCAATTGGCCCGACGTGGGCGCCTCGAGGAAGTTAAGCAACCTCAGAAGCGTGCTCTTGCCCGCGGCGCTCGGTCCAACCAGAGCAAGCACTTCGCCGCGCGCGACGTCGAGCGCGCCGACGTTCACCGCGACCTTAGCCCCGTAACGCTTCACCACCTCCCGCAGGGAATATACGGGGTCAACCATGGGCGTGTGAGGTCTGGAGGCGGGCCAGGAGGAGGTTTCCCCCGAACGCCAGCGTGACGAGGACGAAGCCCAGGGCGAGCGCCGTATCGAAGTTACCCTGCCCTGTTTCAAGGACGATCGCGGTCGTGAGCACACGGGTCTGTCCAGCCACGTTTCCGCCAACCAGCATGACCGCGCCGACTTCCGAAATGAGCGCGGCGAATCCGCCGATCAGAGCGACGACAACGCCCGAGCGGGCCTCGCGCAGCACGGCGACCCCGAGCTGGAAGTCGGTTGCGCCCAGGGCCCGCACCTGGAGGCGCAGGTTCTGATCGACCGCCAGAACCGCGGTCATGGTGAGCGTGATGACAAGGGGAAACGCCCGAAGGCACTGAGCGACGATCATCGCCTCGACCGTGAACAGGCGCGGTATGAATTCGAGGCCGAGACTGCCCAGGATGCCAGAGCGAGACAAAAGCACGTAGACCAACAAACCCAACACCACAGGAGGCACGCCCATGCCGGTATACAGAAGCGCGCTCAGCCAGCGCGGCCGGCTGACCCGCAGACCGAGCCACACGCCCAGCGGCACACCCGTCGCCGCGCTGATGACCAGGGCTGTGACCGAGACCCGCATCGACGTCGAGATAATCCCCCACAGTTCGGGGTCCATGGATGTGAGCAACCGGAAGGCGCCGGCGATGGCGTTGATGAGGTCTTGCATGGGTACGACAGAAAGCCAATTATCCTGCGCCCCGCCATACCGATGCCCCGGGGAGTGTATTCGGCGAATGGGGCAATTTCGGCTATCTCGATGTCAGCGCGTGCGGGCGGTGCCGTGGCCTCTCGCGCAAGTTCGATACGCCGTCATTGGCAATCCGGATGCAATCGCGAACCTGCCTCCTTTTCGGCGAATGCACCCGCCCCAGGCGTACGCAGGTCGCCCGAACTAAGGATGAGCCTGGCGCCAGTCGATGCTATCGGCGTAGAACAGCGGCTGGCCATAAGCCGTACTTCCAAAGGCTCCGATCTTCTCCTGGGTGGCCAACGATGTAATCCACTCTGCAAATGATTCGGCCAGCGCTGCCTTCAGGGCCGGGTACTTGGCGGGATTGACCGGAATGACGCCATACGGATTGAGCAGCGATCTGTCCTTGTTCTCGGCGATGGATTGGCCGCCAACCGCGAGCCTCAGGCCCGGGAGCTTTGCCGCCTGGGCCAGCCAGGTGCCACGGTCCGTCAGGGTGTACGACCCCTTTTCGTTTGCAAAAGTGAGGGTCGGGCCCATGCCCTGACCGATGGCGGAATACCATGCCCCGGCAGGAACGATGCCAGCCGCCTTCCAAAGGTCGAGCTCCTTGGTGTTCGTGCCGCTCTTGTCGCCGCGCGAGACGAACGGGGCGCCGGCGGCGGCGATCTTCTTGAGCGCCTCGGCAACCAACCCCAAACCGGTTACCTTCGCCGGGTCCGCCGCCGGGCCAACCAGGATGAAGTCGTTGTACATCACATCCCGCCGATTGATCCCGAACCCGGACTTCACGAACTCATCCTCCTGCGCGCGCGCATGGACGAGCACGACATCGGCGTTGCCATCCTGGCCCAGCTTGATCGCCGCGCCTGTCCCGACCGCCACGACCTTGACCCTGGCGTTGTATTTAGCCTCGAAATCAGGCAGGATCGCAGTCAGCAGACCCGTGTCATTGGTGCTGGTCGTCGTCGACAGGATCAACTCCTGCGGCGGCCTGGCCGGGGTCGGGGTGGCCGCCGGGGCAGCGGCGGCAGCGCAGCCGGCAAGCAGCAGGGCGCCGAGCGATAAGCGGAAGGTCGCGCGCGTTATGGCGCTGGAAGGGGGAAGTATCGGGGACATTAGACTATTGTAGGTATTAGTACAGGATCAAATCCCCGCCCGCCCTAGATCGGAAACCTTCCGGCCGGCGCGCTGGCTCGAAGCGCGGCCACCAGATAAGGCGTCAGACCGCGCTGCTCAAACCAACGCACCGTCTTGAGAGCCGCCAGAGGCACGCCATCGTTGCGCGCGCCGATGATGTCGATGCTGACATGATCGGATGCGGATCCGAGGCCATCCGGTCCGTGGCTTCAGCCAAAAGCAACTCCAGGCCCGGGAAGTCGAAGTGGGCCTCCAGATACGCTCGAATCGCCCTGAGGTCAGGATCGGGACGCGGAATGGACTCTGGCGGATGTGGGCCGGTCGCCCGATCCCCCGCGTTCTCCACCCCCACCCGCCCGCTTGCGCCGAGCGCCGCCGGAAACAGAGTTCCCTCCTCCACCCGCGAATACAACACCGGCGCGCCCCAATCCAGCAGCGCGCCCATCGATCGCATGGCCAGGCGCGCCTCCGTGACGGCTGCTTCAATCGGCTGCCCGGCCGCGAGGGCGGCGTAAAAAATTGCGCTAAACGCAACGGCATTGGCGTCTTCGATCTTGAACTGCATGCCAACGACCGCCGGGATCCCGGCTTTGATCATGGACGGGACGACCCCCGACCATGCGTTCGCGCTATCGCGTCTGGCTCCTTCGCACGCGGCCAACACCGCCAGCCGAATTCCCCTGTTTGACAACGCGTTCCGCAGCGCCGCCGCGGGCCAGCGGTCTTCGTTCCCGAGATCGTCAACAAAGAGCAGGGCGCCAGCGCCTTCCAACTCGCCCCAGCGGGCGCCGGGCTGCTCGGCGAAAACACCGTGGCCCGCAAAGTGGAAGATGTGGGCGCCGGCCAGGAGAGCCGTTTGGGTCTTGCGCTTCGTCGCGTTTTCGAGAAACTCGGCCGTGATGGCGGGAATGCCGCTGAGCGCCTCCCGGATTCCTTTCGCTTCGCCCGGTGTGTCCAGTGACGTCTGTCCGCGCGGATTCGCGGTGGCGACAACCATCCGCATCTGTCCGGCGCCAAGCGGGTCCAAATTACCGCCCGCCATTCCTGGAATCACCTCCCGCCGAAGCAGACAGGTCTTCGGATTCAACACGAAGAAGTTATCGATACCCTCCTCGGCGGGCGCGATATTGGTGTCGGCCAGATAAAGATATTCCCACGGCACACTTGCCAGTCCGTACGTGCCGGCAAGGACACGAACGCGAAGCCGCTCATCATCACGATTGTCCAATCGCTTCAGACAATCTCGAAGCAGGCCAAGCGCGCGGCTCGGGAAGAGCGCCTGGCCGAGCTCCTTGCCCATATCGATCATGGCGTCGGCCTCGAGGGCGCCCATTCCAAGTTGGCGAACCGTGTCCCGCAAGGAAGTTCTGAAGCGCGCGGGCTCTGCATCAAGCGTGTTGTCGACCAGACTGCAGCGCGCCCGGACGTTGAAGCATTCGTCGTCGCCCTCAATCCGATCGTCGGTGAGTTCCAGATCAAAGTTGTAGTACTTCATTTTCCCAACGCCCTCTCAACCATTACCTGGACTCCGGCGACGCGATGAAGGCCAGCGGGCGCGTCCACCGCGTCGGCGCCGGCAAACACGATGTAGCCGCCCAGCGCAACGTGGGAGGCCGCCAGCAGCAACTTAGCTTCGGGCAACGCCGCGACGGGAATCAAACCGATGACCTTCAAGCCCTTGAGCAGCCGGTCGGCCAGATCGGCCTGTCCCGAGAACTGCCGACCCAACCCGTCCAGGGCCTGAATCATCTGGACCCAACGGGGCAGGTCAGCTGTTGCGGCCTCAGTGAGCGCGGCGATGCGCTTGCGGGTGTTGGCCGTGCCATACCAGGATTCAAGTACGGTCGCAAACAGGGCGCCATTCGCAAGGTCATCCAGCCATTTCTTCATCTGCGCGCCGGCCGCCCCCGACACCTGATCGCCCAGCAGCGAGCGGATTGACCCATAGGCACTGACGATGGCATCCCGCGCGCGACCATACAGCGTGCCGGCCGCTTCGTCTCCGACCCTGAAGGTCAGGCCGGAACCGACCACGTCAATGGCCTTGCCAATCGTGCCAAATCCGATACCGGCCAACCCGGCCAGGGCGGTCTGGCCGGACTTCGCGGCCCGCCGGCTGATCAGGGCGAGCGCATAGCCGACGGCGCGCCCGGCCGCGATCCGGGCGTACGTTAGATCCGCGAAGGCTTCGACGTCGCTGACAGAACGCTCCGGCCTGGCGAGGCCCGGCGCGCCAATCACGATCGAAAGGAGCGATTCGACCTCCATCGTGGCCGCGATCGAGCGGGTGGCCGGGCGCGCCCCAGCGGGCTGACGGGCAAGACCCGCAAGATGCTGGGCGACTTCGGTCTCGACGACGGCCTTGGCCAGCAATTGCAGGGCCGCGTCGGCGCGAGCCTGATCCCGCATCCCGCCGTCGTTCATCCGCACGGCTGCAGCCTGAGTCAGTTCGCCGGCCCGCGCGATAAAAACACCCGCCGAAATTTCCGTGCTGACGGCCTTGAGGGTTTCGCGCGCGGCAGACGCGTATTCGATCGCAATTTGGGCAAGGGGATCAGACAGAGTCATGGTATTCCCAGATACGCGCGAATGAGGGCGGGCCACCGCCGCTCTCGCGCAAACGCCGTTTCGGCATAAAATGCCGACACGGCGGCCAGGCGCGGAACCGGAAGGTAAATTGATACCCCTCCGACCCCTGCCACGTCTTTGCCGAGCGCGACGGCGGCAGCGACGGCGCCGCCGGGCGAAAGCTGCTGCCGTAGTCTCGTCGCCGCCGCTTTCAGGGCCCCGGTGGTCGGAGATGTCTGGCGCTCAAGACCTGCGGACAAACCGTACAGATCCGCAAGTGTATCGCCCCAAAAACGCCTGGCCCTGGTATGGGCCGACCACAGGGTCTGATTCGCTTTGGGCGCGGTCGCCAAAAACGCCGCCGCCAGTCCATCGGCCGCATCGGCCAGTTCAACGACCCGGGCCAAATCCAGCGCCACAAGGGTTGACGTTTTGGGCTGACCCCGGCGCGCCGCGGCTTCACCAAAGGCGGCCACCACGGCGGCTCCGATCTGCAAAGCAGGCGCGGATGGACTGGCGTTAAAGATACGGGCGACATCCTGATACGGCCAACCGGTGTCGGGCTCGGGCGCCTCGGACGCCACCAGGACTCTGGCTGAAGCGGCGACTTCGTAAGCCACCTCAAGGTTAGCCATCAAGCACGCATCCAACCCCAGCACATCCAGGGGTTGTCCGAGCGCCACCACGATGGCGGCCAGCACCTTCCCCAATTCAACCGTATCCATCGAATGACCCGTGGCGTCATCGACGCACACCGCGCGCTGGGCCCGGGTTGGCAAGGCGGCGATGCGCTTCAGAGTGGATCGAAAGACAATTTTCCGGAGCGGAG
>JBKJQK010000228.1:0-3089 GCA_046594095.1 Anaerolineae bacterium
GAATTCGCTGGCTTCGAATTCGCGCACCTCATGGGCGATACTGGCCGCCGCCAGCGCATCCAGCGCCTTCGTCCGTTTCATCCCGCGATTATCGCGGACGATCGACGACCGACGGCCACCCACCTGATCCAACCTGATCCAACCTTACCAACCTTACCAACGTTACTCACCTTACCCACTCTTACCCACTCTTACCCCGCCTCGAATACGCCAACATCAACAGTGACGCCAGCAGCGCGATCCCAGCGCTCAGCGTGAAATACGGGCCGAACCCGTACTGCGTGACCAGCGGGCCGCCCACGATGGCCGCGTATGCCCAGCCCAGACCCAGACCGACAGTTTGCACCGCAGCCGCTACCGTGCGCCATTCGGCCGTCACGATTTCCTGGCCGAGCAGCATCCGCGCGGCGACGATGAAGGCGTTCATCAGCATCAAGCTCGCATAACCGGCCGTCGCCGGCAAGGCGTATGGCAAACCGCCCAGCGCCGCCAACGCCAGGCCGACCCCAAAACTGAACCAAACGATCACCCTGGACGTCCCAAAGCGCCGCAGAAAAGTGGGCGCAAGCAGCGCGCCGAGGATGGCAACAAATTGGCCGAGCCCGAACACGCTGCCGATTTGCGCGGCCGGCATCCTCAAGGCCGTGTCAAGGTAGACGTTGAAGAATGCCCGCACCGAGCCCTCGCTGGCGGTCTGCAAGAACACAATCAATCCGAGAAATGCCATGATTGGCAGCGGCCTGGGCGAGGATGTCTGCGGGACGCTGGAAAGCTGCGGTCTTGCGTTGCTGATGCCGGCAAGCAACAGAAAGGCCAGCCCATGCGCGACGGGCGCAAGCCAGAGCGCCATCCGAAAAGGCGCCGGGTCGTCCAATGTTCCACCGGTCACGTTCAGCATCAGCGCGGGCAGGATTCCGGCGATGGCGCTGCCCACAAAACCCAGACAGGCAAATACCGCGACTTGCGCCGAGAATACCTGGTTGCGCGTTTCGGCCGTTGTCACCCGCATCAGGAATGGATTCACGTTGACGGCGCCCAGCGCGCTGCCGACCCAGTAGACCGACCACCCGAACACCAGCCACGCCGGACGCCCCGCGACTGGCAGCGATTCCACGCTCAGGATAAGGGCGAGCCCCAGCCCCAACAGGGCCTGCCAGGCCAGCAGCGCCGGGCGCGTGCCAAAACGCTTTCCAACGAGGCTCGCCGGAAGCGCCGTTACGGCCCAGATCAACTGGCCCAGACCGATCAGCGGTCCGATGAAGTCAGCGCCAAAGCCCAGCCGCAGGAAGTACAGATTGAGCAGCACCGCCTGCACGCCGAAATAGGCGAATCCGCCCAGCGCAAAAACCGCGAGCATTCGCCAGACGTCGCGATTGAAGGAACGGACGAGTCGCCAATCGCTCAACATGCGCGGGCGTCATGTTACTGGCCTTCAGACAATTGCGGGCACCCTGCGTCGCGTCTGAAGATATGCGCCCACCTGATCAGACCTGACCTTCCTTACCGAACCTGCCTCATCCCCGAGTTACGCCATCCCGTCAAGCGCCGCGCAAACCACCTCGATTCCCAGCCGCGCCCCTTTGCGCTCGGGATCTCCACCCGGGTCATATGCGGCCAGCCCGAAACAGCGCAATGGGACAGCCCTGGCGGCTGCGGTCACACTCTCCAGCAGCTCGGTCTTGGGAGGCCAATGCGGGGCGGGCGTATTCGCCCCGGGGACTTCGTCGGTGCCGAACACATCCATATCAAAGTGCAGATACCAGCCGGCCGCCTTCCTGGCCCGTGACTTAAGCACGGCCGTTGTCTTCTTGCCCCCTCCGGTCAGCATGTCCTTCGCGTCCAGGCGCCCGATCGGATGGGCGGCCAGAGCCTGCTCTTCCTCGGGGTCGAGGTCGCTGGCGCCGATCAGAGCGGTCGCGGCCGGATTCACCGGCGTGTGCAGCCCGGCTCGCTCGCGCCAGTCGTCGAGATCCCAGCCCATGCACACGCCAAAGGGCAGCCCGCCGATCAACCCCGTGCTCGTGGTCTTGAGCGTGTGCATGTCGCCGTGCGCGTCATACCAGGCGATCCCAGCGCTGCCGTCGGCCCGGGCCACGCCCCCGGCTGGTCCAACGCAGTGCGTGCAGTTTCCCTGCAGCACGATCGGAAACGCGCCGCGCAGCAGCGCGGCGTAGACGGCGTCGCTGGTTCGCGCGGCGAGATAGCCCAGGTTGAGGATCATGTCGCGGGCGCGTTTTTCGCGCGGCAAATCGATCCACTGCGTTGGCGCGACCTTGTGCCCGCGCTTCTTCAGCGTCGAAGACAGGCCGGCATCCAGCCAGGCTTGCGGCCCATTCGCGCCACCCCAGCGCGCCACGTCGTTCGAATACGGAACGGAAATCAGGGCGATGTTCATGGCGGGGATTATCGATGGAAGACCGACGGATGACCGCGGACCGAAGCACGATGGAGTCGACTTCAGTCGCCAGTCGTCGGTCTTCCGTCATCGCGCGGCTTACAATTGAAGCCTTATGCGCACCCCATTCATTGCCGGCAATTGGAAAATGAACAAGATCGTCAGCGAGGCGGTCATCCTGATCAGCGAACTCGCCCCCCACGTCGCTGATTCGATCGCCCACGGCGTCGAAGTGGCCGTCTGCCCGCCCTTCCTGGCCCTGTCCGCGGCGCGTGAAACGCTCGCCGCGACGGGCATCAAGCTCGGCGCCCAGAACGCCCACCCGGAGGCCAAAGGCGCCTTCACCGGCGAGGTCTCGGTCGCGATGCTGACCGGGCTGGTTGATTACATCATCGTCGGCCACTCCGAGCGCCGCCAGATCTTTGGCGAGACAGATGCCTTCGTCAACAAGAAGGCCCTGGCCGTCCTGGCCGCCGGATTGACCCCGATCATCTGCATCGGCGAGACCCTGGCCGAGAATGAGGCCGGGCAGACCGAGGCCGTCCTGGGCCGCCAGACCGCCGCCGCGCTGCACGGCATCCAAGCCGTTGACCTGCCCCGGATCGTCATCGCCTACGAGCCGATCTGGGCGATTGGGACCGGCCGGGCGGCCACCCCCGCCGACGCGCAGAACCGCTGCGCGTTTGTCCGGGCT
>JBKJQK010000442.1:0-9416 GCA_046594095.1 Anaerolineae bacterium
GCCGATATCGAGATGCAAATTGTATTCGGCCGTACGACTCGGGCCGGTCACAAGCGTAATGGCGCTGCCACGCCGGAAGGCATCAAGACCGCCGGCCTTCTTCGCCGACAGGTAATCCTCAAGTGTCAGCACGAACTGGGATTCGCGCGCGATGACGATGTGAATGGCGGGAAGCAATGAGGCCAGGCGCGAGCGGCCCGGCCCGCCCTCGAGGGCAAGCGTTCCGGTCGCGGCAATGACCGCGTCGCAGCCGGTCAGCCCGATATCCGCCGTCGCGACGGCCGCGCGATAATCTGCTACCCGCACGATGTTAAGTTCGGAGAGCAGCGCCTCCCAGCCCGCCAGCGGAACGTCGTCCCAGGCGGCAAGGCACCGAGCCTTCTTTTCTAACAGAATTGTCCGCAACGTGGCCCGGGCCGATGTTTCGTCCGCCACAGCATACGCAACCCCGCGAACCCGCGCGAGCTCAGCCATAAATCGCGTACGTAGTTCGGCACGGTTGGCTGCGGTGTCAATCACGGTCACCGGCAGCCGCGGCGCGGCGGCGGGCGCGGCCGGAGGTCCACCCGTCTCGAGCGCCTTGCGCAGCGTGCTCAACATCGCATCGCGGGTGCTCATGCCTGTTTGCTCCTGCGCGCAAAGCGATCGCGGAAGCGCTCGCGCGAAAGCGCCGGGAAGTCGCGCTGGTCGGTCCAGCCCGAAAGTGGCGGCGGCAATCGCCGCAGCGCGCCCGACTTGCCTCTGAGCGCGCGGGTGGCCAGGCTGGCCGGTTTCCCGCCTGCGTTGTAGAGGAATTGCGACCGCATGGCAATCCGCCAGCCTTTCATCCCCATGCGCCAGATCCAGCTCGCCTGGCCGGTGTCAACCAGATCGCGGCGGAGTTTAAGGAGCATATCGGGAATGTGAATATCGACCGGGCAGGCGCTCTGGCTAGCCCCACACAGGCTGCTCGCATTTGGCAATTCTGGCGCGCTTGAAAGTCCGTTCAGGAGGGGGGTGACGATTGCGCCGATCGGGCCGGGATAGACCCAACCGTAGGCATGCCCGCCCACGTTCTGATAAACCGGGCAAATGTTGAGACATGCCCCGCAGCGAATGCAGGCGAGGCTTTCGGCGTATTCGGACGCCAGAATCCGCGACCGCCCATTGTCCAATAGCAGGACGTAGAACTCCTCCGGCCCGTCTTTCTCTCCAGGCCTCCGCACACGCGTCATCAGGTTGTTGTAGACCGCCATCCGCTGTCCGGTTGCGCTGCGGGCCAGAAGTTGCATCACGGTCGCCAGGTCGTCGATCGAGGCCAGCATCTTCTCGATGCCCATGATGACAACATGGATCCGCGGGGTGCTTGTCGTCAGGCGGTTGTTGCCCTCATTCTCGACCGTGACGATGGTTCCGGTCTCGGCAATGGCGAAGTTTGCTCCGCTGATCCCCATGTCGGAGTTGAGGAACTTCTGGCGCATCACGCCGCGTACAAAGCGTGTCATCTGCTCGGGATCAGTCGTAGCCGGCATGCCGATCTTGTCCGTGAGCGGCGCCCCGATCTGTTCTTTGGTCATACTGGGAGAACGTCCGGGCGGGGGGAGGGCTCATGACAGCGCCGGTATCCGGCCGGTGAGCGCCTCGGCCAGATGAATAACGCGTCGGGCCGATCCGCGCCGGCTCAGGCCGCCGTTCATGCGCATCAGGCACGACGCGTCCCCCGCGATGAAAACGTCGACGCCGGCCAGGCCATCGATGGCCGCCATCTTGACGTTGAGCATGGCCCCGCTAACCGCGCTCATCTTGATCGAGCCCAAGCCGCCAAACCCGCAGCATTGGTCATGGCCGGGCAGCTCGGCCAGGGTGAGGTTGCCGACCTTCGCCAGAAGCGCGCGGGGCTGGCGATCGATACGGAGCTCGCGCAGTCCGTGGCAACTGTCGTGAATGGCTGCGCGTATGGGGTGGGGCAGCTGGGTTCCCGGGTTGGTCATGCCCATGACATCGACCAGGAACTCCGATAGCTCGAACGTGCGCGTTGCGAGGCGGGCGGCGAGAGTCTCGCGAGGCGTGCCGCGGAACAGGGTTGGGTACTCGTGGCGGATCATCGCCGCGCACGAACCGGACGGGGTCACCACGCATTCGGCGTCCGCAAACGCATCAAGCCAGCGCTCGGCGACGGCCCGCGCATCGGCCTGGAAGCCCCCGTTGTAGGCAGGCTGTCCACAGCACATCTGGCCGGCAGGAAAGTCAACGACCGCGCCGGCGCGTTCAATCAACTCAACGCTGGCGTCTCCGATGTCCGGGAAGAAGTTGTCGATGATGCAGGTGATAAATAGGGCGGCCCGCTTCGGGCGTTTGATGGCATCCATCGCCCCCAATTATCCGTCCGGTTTCGCCCGCGCATGGGCGCCGCGCACAAGGTCGATGACATACTGGGCATGGGTCATTCCGCCCGATTGCAGGCAACCGGAAAGAAACGCGTTTGGGCTGATGTCGGGGTTGGGGTTGACTTCGAGAACCATCGGCTGGCCATCCTCGGTTACCCGGAAATCGACCCGGGCGTAATCGCGGCAACCGAGCAGGGTGAAGGCGCGGCAGGCGATCGCGGCAAGCTCGGCGCCGAGGACCGGGTCAACATCGGCCCCATATTTGGGCGGGGTGGAGTCGTACTCACGCGTGTCCGGTTTCCACTTGCCCTCGTAACTCAGGATCGGCCAGAAGTTTGGATCCGGGTCAATGAAGAGAATTTCGACCGGCGGCAGCGCGCGCGGCGCGGGGTCCGCAATGACGGATACGCTCAGCTCGCGGCCGCGGATGAACGCCTCGATCAATACCGGCCCGCCATAGCGCGCGAGTATCTCGCCGGCCCGGGCATCGAGTGCGGCCTGGTCAGTGACGACGCTGCCCTGGTCGATGCCGATGCTGGCTTCCTGGGAGCACGGCTTGACGATCACCGGCCAGGCCAATAGGCCAGCCCGGGCAGGCACTTCCTCGGCCAGGTAGAAGTCGGGGGTGGGGAGGCCCGCCGCGCGGAGAAGGCCCTTGGCCAGGTGCTTGTTGCGGGCAATGCACAACGTCTCGGAGCCGCTCCCGGTGAACGGGACGCCGAGCCACTCCAGCGTCCCCGCCACCCAGTCCTCGCCAGCGGGGTGGCCAACGCTCTGCTCAAACAGGTTAACCACAACATCGGGCGGATCCTCGCGCAGGCGGGCAATCAGCCCGTCAGGGCGGTGGTCGATTCCGAATGGCGCGACCTCCATCCCGGCCGCGCCAAGGATTTCACCGAGTTTTTCGGTCACCCACACGATCTCGTGTTCCGAGTCCGCTTCGGGATGATCCTTGGGAAGCACGGGTTCGTTGTAAACGATCAGGACGCGCATGTTGGAACTTCCTTGTTTACGGGCGTGCGATTGCCGGCCCTATTGCAGGTTCTCGAAGATCGCCGCCGCGCCCATCCCGCCGCCGATGCACATCGTCACCATCCCGTATCGCCCGCCGCGGCGCTTCATCTCATGCATGAGCTGCACGGTCAGCTTTGCGCCGGTAGCGCCGAGTGGATGGCCGAGTGCAATCGCCCCGCCGTTGTCGTTGACCCTGGCTGGATCCAGCCCGAGTTCGCGGATGACCGCCAGGGCCTGGGCCGCAAAGGCCTCATTCAGCTCGATCAGATCGATGTCCGCCAGGGTTAGGCCCGCCCGCTTGAGGGCCTTGGGGATTGCCGCGACCGGCCCGATACCCATAATCTCGGGGGCGACCCCCGCCACCGCGAACGTGACAAAACGCAGCAGTGGCTTGAGGCCAAGCGCCTTGACCTTGTCGCCGTTCATGACAACGACCGCCGCCGCGCCGTCACTCAACGGTGACGCGTTTCCGGCCGTGACGGTCCCGGCCGCTGAAAACACGGGCTTTAGTTTGGCGAGCGTCTCCGGTGTCGTGTCCCGGCGGACAAAGTCATCCCGCTTGAAAACGGTCTTGACGGTGCGCGGTTTTCCGCTGGGATCCAGGTCGGTTACGACCGCTTCGATCGGGAGGATTTCCGCGTCAAAGCGGCCGGAATCCTGAGCGGCTGCCGCGCGCTGATGGGAGCGCGTCGCGAATTCGTCCTGGGCGAGGCGGGTGATCCCATATTTCTCGGCCACGTTTTCCGCGGTGATGCCCATCCCCATATACAGTTCCGGATGAACCTGCATGGCAGCCAGATTGGGAGAATAGTTGTGGCCCTGCATCGAAACGTGGGTCATGCTCTCCGCCCCTCCGGCCACGACGATGTCGCCCATCCCGGTCATGATTTGCTGGGCGGCATTGGCGATGGTCTGTACGCCTGACGAGCAAAAGCGGTTGACTGTCTGGCCGGGGACAGTGTTGGGCAGCCCGGCCATCAGCGCGGCCAACCGCCCGAAGTTCAGGCCTTGCTCGGCCTCGGGCATGGCGCACCCGAGCACCACGTCGTCGATGTCAGCCGGGTCAAGGCCCGGCGCGCGGGCGACCGCCTCGCGGATGACGGCCGCGCCAAGATCGTCCGGCCGCACCGTGCGCAGTCCACCCTTGTGGGCCCGCCCGACCGCCGTTCGAACTCCGCTCACGATAAATGCGTCTTGCATGGTGTGTGTTCCCTTGCGCCAACTGGCGCGCGCCGCTAGTTTCGCAACGGCTTGTTGTTTTTCAGCATGTAGGCGATTCGTTCCTGGGTCTTCTTCTCTCCGAGCAGCGAGCAGAATACCTCGCGCTCGAGGTCCAGCAGATACTGTTCCGGCACCCACTGCGGCACGCTCAGATCTCCGCCGCAAAGAACGTGGGCGAGCCGCTTCGCGATGAGCGCGTCATGGGCGGAGATGTATTTGCCCCAGCGGTAGTGCTCGATGGCGGATTGAAGCACCGCTTTGCCGCGTTGGCCGATTGCGTAGACGCTGCGCGCCGTCGCATCCGGCGGGGTAAAGCCTCCATCGGCCAGGGCAATGGCCTGCTGCCGGGCGTGACCGATCAGGTCCAGGTCGTTCATGACAATGACGTCCGAGTCGCTCATGAAACCGCGCTCACGCGCCGCGCGGGCACTGTCGCTGACTTTGGCGAAGGCGATCGTCTCGAAAATCCTGGCCAGGTGCGGAACAGGATCGCTGCCGTCGGCGACGTGGGGCGAGATGTTTCGGCGGACGAGTTCCTTGCAGCCGCCACCTGCGGGGATGATGCCGACGGCGACTTCGACCAGGCCCATATAGGTCTCCATCGCGGCCACGATCCGGGCCCCGCTCATCGAGAGTTCAGCACCCCCGCCCAGCACGCGCTGGAACGGCGCGGTAACGACCGGCTTGGGGGCGAAACGGAACGCCATGAGCAGGTCCTGGAGTTGCCTGGCCGCCTGGTCGATGGCGCCAATCCCGCCGGCCCCCATGGCCTGAAGAAAGAGGCCGATGTTTGCGCCCAGGCAGAAGTCCTTACCCTGATTGGCCACGACCATGGCCCGGTAGTCGGGCAGGTCGAGCAGCGCGAGCGCGGCCCGGGCCATCTCGTCGGTGGCGCCGTCCAGAGTATTCCCCTTGCTATGGAATTCAAGGCACAACACGCCATCGCCCAGATCCATCACCGACGCTGAGGCGTTGCGTTTGAGCTCGTGCGGCGTGCCCGCCAGTTCCTTCAGGGCGAGCCGGAGCGCGGGGCGCTCGACTTTCGCATAGGCAGAGGTGACGGGATCCCACGCGCCCACGATGGTGTTTCCGTAGTACTTGAAGAACGACTCGTGACCGGCGGCCAGCATCGCGTCAACCCAGTCCGGGACGGCGACATCACGCGCCCGCATTAGCTCGGCCGCCTTGCGGACGCCCAGCGCATCCCAGGTCTCGAAGGGGCCCGCTTCTGCGTTGAAGCCCCACCGCATCGCATTGTCAATCTCGATGATGCTGTCGGCGATCTCGGGCACTCGCCTGCCTGCGTATGCGCAGATCGCGAGCGTTGTGCCGATGATGAATTCGCCCGCCCGGTCGCCAACCCCGTGTTCGAAAATGGCCCGCATTCGCGCGCCCAGTTCGTCGAAGCCGCGGACCTTGCCATACAACTCGAAACGCGGACTGCCGGGCGCGGCATAGTCGCCGGTCTTCAAGTCGAGCGCCCAGAATTCCTTTTCGCCGGTCGATGCTTTGACCGTCTTGTAGAACCCGGCCCCGCTCTTGTTGCCCAGGGTCTTGGCGTCAAGGAGTTTCTGAAGGGGCTGCGGCACCTTGAAAAGCTGCCGCTCCTCGTCACCGGTGAGGGCCTCATACTGATTGCGCAACACGTGCGCATGCACATCCAGTCCGACCAGGTCGGCCAACCGGAAAGTCGCCGTCTTGGGAAGACCGATCAGATTGCCCGTCAGGGCATCAACTTCCTCAACCGTGTAGTCGCCCTCAATTGCGGCGACCATCCGGGCCTGGCCCACATACATGCCCACCCGGTTGGCGATGAAGCCGGGGGTGTCCTTGCAGATGACGACGCCTTTGCCAAGCACACGGCCGCCAAAATCCTTCATGAAGTCGACCACCGATGGGTTGGTGTCGGCCGTTGGAATCACCTCGAGCAACTTCAGGTAGCGCGGCGGGTTGAAGAAATGGGTGCCGAGGAAATGGGCCCGAAAATCCGCTCGGCAACCGGCGCCAATCTGGCTGATCGGGATTCCTGAAGTGTTCGACGACACGATCGAGCCAGGCTTGCGGGCCGCCTCAATCCGGGTCATCAGGGCCTGCTTTGGGGCGAGCTGCTCAATGATGACCTCGACAATCCAATCCGCTTCGCCAACCGCGGCGAAGTTATCCTCGGTGTTGCCGAGCGTCACCAACCGGGCGACCTCCGGTGTGAACAGGGCGGATGGGCTCGACTTGAGCTGTCGGTCCCACATTGATTTGACGATGGCGTTGCGGTCCGGTCCTTCGCCGGCCGGGATGTCGAGCAGGGTGACTGGAATTCCAGCTCCCGCGATCAGGGCCGCGATTCCTCCACCCATGGTGCCCGCGCCGATGACGACTGCTTTTTGAATACGCATTTCTTCACGTTTTGGCTATCGGCGGTTCGCGCCATCGCGCACTTCGCCAACGGCCGGCAAGAGCGCGCCAATGGGCGCGCGATGCTCCTATGGTACCCGCGAAAGGAACTGGCGCAAGCTCGCCTGGCCACCACGGAAACTCCGCTTCTCTTGGGGCTGGCTCAGCAAAACATGACCCCGGTCACTATTGGGGATCTTGAACCGCCAGTACTGTGACTCCCTGGTCAGCCTGGCTGGCCTGTTTGATCACACTCTGGAGGAATCATGGGTCGACTCTCACCAATTATCGGCATCGCCGCCATCGCGGGGCTTACTCTGGCGGGTTGCGCTAACTCGCCCTTTGGCGGCGCAAACGCAACTGCCGCCCAGGCAGCCCGCCCGGCCGCTACCCGCTATTCCGTGGAAAAGGGCAGCATTGAGAACAAAATCGTTGCAACCGGCAAGATCTCGCCGCGCGGCGCGGCCTCGCTGGTCTTTCCGCGCTCGGGAACGGTCATCACGATTACGGTCAAGGAAGGGGATTCAGTAAAGGCCGGCCAGGTTCTGGGCACGCTGGATGTGGCGGACCTGGCGCTCACCGCGCAGTCGCAGGCGATCAACTACCTGAGCGCGCAGGCTTCCTTCAGTCAGACGATCAAGGGACCGAACGACTTCGATGTGAAGTCGGCCCAGGCAGCCTTGGACAGCGCCAAGGCCGCATACAACGACCTATTCCGGGCCCCGAGTGACAACGAAGTGGCCAATCTCAAGGCCCAAGTTGCAAATGCCGACATTGCGGTTCGCTCCGCTCAGTCCACCTACGACCAAACCTATCGGAGAAACCCGGCCGGTATCAATGGCACGACTGCCGCCGCCGGGCTCGAACAGGCGACCGTCAACTATCAGGCAGCCAAAGCCAACCTTGACAAGGCCTACGACCAGCCGAAAAACAGCCAGTTTGCGGCTGCCTCAGCCCAGATTGCCGCCGCTCAGGCCAAGCTGGACGGTCTTATTGCGCCGATCGCTCCAGAAGCTGTTGCTCAAGCAAAAGCCAAGGTTGATCAGGCCCGAATCGCGTGGCAGCAGGCCGAAACGACGGTCAAGAGCTCGTCCGTATCCGCGCCGTTTGATGGCGTTGTGACGAAGGTGACCTATGACCCGGGTGATTATGCGTCGAGCGGCCAGGTGGCCTTCGACGTATCCGACATCGCTCGGCCGTATTTTGAGATCGACGTGGATGAGTCGGACATTGGCAACGTCCGGGTGGGCATGCCGGCCCGGGTCACCTTGCAGGCATTTGCTCAGATTCCGATCTCGGCCACAGTCGAATCCATTGCGCCGGCGTCGACAGCCTCGTCGAGCGTAGTCACTTTCAAAGTCCGCCTTGGTTTTGACGCCGGCGGCCAGCGGCCTGCCGGCGCGGCGGGGGCGCTGCCCCCCGGCGCGGCCGTGATCACCGCCACAGAAGCCATCTCGGGTCCGACCGGCCGGCCAGCGGGCGCTGGTCAGGGCCAGGGTGGTCAGCGGCCCGCGGGCGCGGGCGGCGCGTTTGCCGCCGGGTTTGCGCGCCCCAACTTTCTGCTAGGCATGAGCGGGACCTCGGAGGTCATCATTGGCGGGGCCAGCGACGTGCTGGTCGTGCCCAACCGGGCGGTTACCCTTGACCGCGCAACGCGCAGTTCAGTTGTCAAGCGGCTCAAAGCCGACGGCACGGCCGAAAGCGTCGCGGTTGAGGTCGGGTTGCGCGGCCAGACGCTGACTGAGATTCGCGGCGGATTGGCCGTTGGCGACCAGATCGAGATCGCCACGGTCACGACCGGCGCGTCGGGCGCGCAGAATCAGCCGGGTGGCTTCGCAATTCCGGGCACCGGCGGCGGGTTCCCTGGCGGCGGACAGCCCGGGCGTTAAGCGAGCCGAATCCTCATCTCAGCGCAAGTTTCCGAATAGACTCACAAAGACGCGCATCAACATGATTGAACTCAAGGACGTCAAAAAGACCTACCGTCTTGGCGGTGAAATTGTTCACGCCCTGGATGGTGTTGACCTGACAATCAACGATGGCGAGTTTGTGGCCATCATTGGACCCTCCGGCAGCGGCAAGACCACCCTGATGAACATCCTGGGTTGTCTGGATGTTCCAACGTCGGGCGCCTACTCTCTCAATGGAAAGGACGTGGGCCGGCTGCGCGATGACCAGCTTGCCATGGCGCGCAACCGCAACATTGGGTTTGTCTTTCAGCAGTTCAATCTGCTCGGAAAGGCGACCGCCTTGCGAAATGTCGAGTTGCCATTGCGTTACGCCGGCGTGGGCGGGAAGGAGCGGCATACCCGGGCGGTTGAGGCGCTTACAACCGTCGGCCTTGCCGAGCGGATTCGCCACCGGCCAACCGAACTCTCGGGCGGACAGCAGCAGCGTGTTGCAATTGCGCGCGCCCTGGTCACCCGC
>JBKJQK010000507.1:0-2846 GCA_046594095.1 Anaerolineae bacterium
TTAATCAGAACCCGCTCCTGCCGCTGGCCGACGATCAGGCCGTTGTGCGGGCGGCCCGCGCCCTGCCCGAGGTGCTTGCCGCAGCGGGCGGAACCGCCGATCCAGCCCGCATCCAACGGCGCGTTGACGTCTACACCGGCGCCGTGGAGCGGGTCCTGGGCGCCTCGCCGGGCGCCCTGCCCATCGTCGACGCCAACATGATCGCCGCCTGGTTCTCGCCCGACGCGCCCGCGGCCCCGATGAAACGAGGAAAGAAGGTGAACGCATGACGCTATATCTCCGCCTGGCATGGCGCAACCTGGGCCGGCACCGCCGGCGCACCCTCATCGTCGTCCTGGCGATCGGCCTCGGGCTGATGCTGATGATGATTTACGACGGCCTCATCGCTGGCTTCCAGCAAGCCATCTACGGCAACGCCATCCAGGTTCTGGGCGGCAACATTCAGGTTCACGCGCCCGGCTACCAGGCGCGAATCAATCAGAATCCGCTCCTGCCTATGGCGGATGATCAGGCCGTTGTGCGCGCGGCCCGGGCCCTGCCCGAGGTGCTTGCCGCTGGCCGTCGTATCAACACCGGCGGGCTTGCGACAAGCCGGGCGGGCGCATTTGCGGTCGGCATCGTCGGGATCGAACCCGAGGTCGAGTTGCCGGTCAGCCTTGTCCAGCAGCGCGTGAGCGCCGGGCGCATCCTGTCTTCCGCCGATCGCGACGCCGCCTACATTGGGCGCGGTCTGGCTGAGGCGATGGGCATTGGCGTCGGCGATCGGTTTACGCTGGTGGGTCGCGCCGCGCATGAGCAGAACCGCCAGCGGACGATGACGGTGATCGGCCTCTTTGATGTCGGTCTGCGCGACCTTGAGAAGAAGACCGTCTATCTCTCGCTCGCGGAGGCGCAGGATTTGTACGGGCTCAATGGCCAGGTCACCGAGGTCGCCCTGTCGCTGCGCCAACTCGGGCAAGAGGGGAGTGTGATCGCCGCGCTCGGCGCAAAAGCCCCCGGCTACGAGATCGCCTCGTGGGAGACCAACTTTCCCGAGCTGAAGGCGGCCATCGACACTAAGGGCGGGGCGATGGACGTCTTCAGCGCCATCATCATGGTCATTGCCGGGATTGGGATTCTCAATCTTCTGCTGATGGCGGTCTATGAGCGAACCCGCGAGATTGGCCTGCTGGGCGCGCTGGGTTTCCGCCCGCGCCAGATCTCGCTTCTGTTCGTCCTTGAGGGGGCGATGATGGGCATCGTCGGTCTGGCCTTTGGCATCGGTCTGGGGCTGGCCGTGAATGCGCTGTTGGGCCAGGTGGGACTTGATTACAGCAAGTTCTCGTCCATGACCGAATACATGGCGCTGATAAGTGGCAAGGTGTATTCCAGCCTCGGACTGGAGAAACTCCCCCAGCGGGCGCTGACCGTGTTTGTCATTTCGACGCTGGCCGCTCTGTATCCGGCCCGCGAAGCCGCCCGGAACGAACCGGCGACGGCGCTGCACTTTGTGTAAGAGGCCAAACATGCTGAACATTCTCAAAATGGCCTGGCGCGACCTCGGCCGCAATCGCCGACGATCCTTCTTTTCAGCCCTCGCCCTCGGCATGGGGCTGGCCCTTCTGCTGCTCATGGCTGGCGTGATCGAGGACGAGCTTCGTTCGTCGATGACGACGTCGATTCGCCTCCAGACCGGTCATTTGCAAGTCCGCGGCCAAGGCTACGATCAAGACAAAGCCAGCCTGGCCTGGGTGGATCTGATCGAGAATCCGTCCGCGCTGGCAACCCAGATCGCCGCGCTCCCGCCGGTCAGCGCGGCCACGCCCCGGCTGTTTGCCAGCGGCATCATCGCCCTGGGCGAAACGTCGGTGGGTGTGCGCGTGATCGGCATTGATCCGCTCTCCGAAGCCAGCGCGCCGTATCGGGATGGGCTCGTGGCGGGCGCGTATCTGACCCCCGACGACCGCGACGGCGTGTTGATCGGACAGGCCCTCGCCGAGCGTTACGGACTGAAAGCAGGCGACCGTACAACGCTTCTGGTCAACACTTCGGATGGCGACGTTGATTCCCAACCTTTTGTTGTCCGCGGGGTGTATTCCACCCGCACGCCGGCGTTCGATGGCACGGTCGTATTGCTGCCGTTGGCCAAGGCCCAGGCAATCACCCGGGCGGGCAATCACGCCAGCGTCCTGTTCGTGCTGCTCAAGGATCGCGATCAGACCGCCGCCGTGGCCGCGGCCATCAAGCCGGGGACGCTGACGATCACCACCTGGGAGAAGATGAACGCGCTCCTGTCCGACACGGAGCAGCTCTCCCAGGGTTTCATGATCGTCCTGTATCTCATCGTCCTGGCCATCACGGCCACCGTCGTGGTCAACACGCTGGTGATGGCCGTCTTCGAGCGCACCCGCGAGATCGGGATTCTGTCCGCGCTCGGCATGCGATCAACCCAGATCATGGCCATGTTCTTTGCCGAATCGGGGATGCTGGCGGTGGGTGGGATCGCGATTGGCCTTGTTCTGGGCAGCCTGATGGTCGCCTACTTCTCGGCGGTCGGCTTCCCAATCACCAACATGGCGGTGACCGGGATGTTATTGGGCGAGCGGCTGCGGGCCACCCTGACGATCCGAGACGCGCTCACCCTCAGCCTGATCGCGTTTGCCGTCACCCTCGTGTCCGCGCTGTATCCGGCGCTCATGGCCGCGCGGCTCGAACCGGTGGATGCCCTGCGGGGCGGGAAGCAAGCCTAACAGCCTGTAGATAAAGTCACTACGCGTTGCCCGCAGGGGTAGACAAGGGACGGGAAATGTACTACTCTGGTGGGTATGGCGATGAGCAAACGCAAACCAGTACAAGAACCGCTTTGG
>JBKJQK010000545.1:0-19930 GCA_046594095.1 Anaerolineae bacterium
GCTACCGTCAATCCTTATCGAATCCGGATGAGCAATGAAGGAGATGATTGATGAGTGATCGAATACGCGAGATTCTCAGTGGGTATCGGAATGAAAACTCGGGCGTGTTGACCAACCTCTATCGGCTGCTCAATCACGGGCGACTGGCCGGTACAGGTCGGATGGTAATCCTGCCTGTCGATCAAGGTTTTGAACACGGTCCGGGGCGGAGCTTCGCGCCGAATCCCCCGGCCTATGATCCGCTTTATCATCTCCAGCTCGCGATTGATGCAGGCTTGAACGCTTATGCAAGCCTGCTGGGGTTTCTAGAGGCTGGCGCCGCAGAGTTTGCTGGACAAGTGCCACTCATCCTCAAATTGAATAGCCACGATGTGTTGCATCCTGAGGCGGACCCGTTGGGTGCGCAAACGGCATCTGTCCGCGATGCGCTGCGCCTTGGTTGCGTGGCTGTTGGTTACACGATATATCCTGGAACTTCTGAGCGGCGATTGCAGTATGAGCAGTTGCGGGAACTGGCCGAAGAAGCCAAAGCCGCCGGGCTGGTCGTGGTGGTCTGGTCGTATCCACGCGGAGCGGAGATCAGTAAAGAAGGCGAAACAGCCTTGGACGTAACGGCCTATGCAGCCCATATTGCCGCGCAACTCGGCGCGCATATCATTAAGGTAAAGCTACCGACGGCGACACTGGAATTTGAAGAAGCGCGGAAAGTTTACGAGCAGCAAAATGTCCCGCGCGCGACGCTTGCCGAGCGGGTGAGGCATGTGATCCAGAGCACCTTCAATGGCCGTCGGATCGTCATCTTCTCCGGAGGGGCCAAGACCGATGATGCCACCCTGTACGACGAAGTTCGGGCGATTCGCGAGGGCGGCGGGTTCGGCTCCATCATTGGCCGTAACTCGTTTCAACGGGATCGCACAGCAGCCATGAATCTTCTGGACAATGTAATTGGTATCTACAAAGAGGACAAGGCTTAACCAGGAAGTAAATCATGCCGGTCATCCGCCTGCAGACGCGAACGAGCCTACGGCAGCAGGGAGACAGATTTGGCGCGAAGGTGATTGCCGCATTACGCAACGAATTCGGCGGTTATGCGGTGATGGGAAACATGAATGATGGATGACGAACACAACGATCAGATATTGGCGATCCTCTTCGACGTGGACGGCTGCCTGATCTCGACCGGGGGCGCCGGGACCAGGGCATGGCGGGACGCGTTCGATCGCCTGCATGGCATCCCGGCCGACATCGGACAGTTTACCGAGGCCGGGATGACCGACCCGGAAGTGGGCCGTCTGACTTTCGAACGCGTGCTCGGCCGGGAGCCCACGGATCAGGAGATGGCGCGGCTGTTGAGCGCCTACCTCGAGCAGCTGGTGATTGAGGTGGAGCAATCGCCTGGCTATCGAGTGATGCCTGGAGTGACGGCATTGCTCCCGAGGTTGGTCGATGCCGGCATTATGCTTGGGCTTGTGTCCGGGGCGTTAGAGGCGGCGGCGCATATCAAGCTGGCCCGGGCCGGTCTGAACCGATTCTTTTTATTCGGCGGCTACGGATCCGACTCAAGCGATCGTGGCGAGCTCACGCGAATGGCGATCGACCGCTGCGGCCGACTCCACGGTCACCCCACGGAACCCACTCGCGTGCTCGTCGTTGGCGACACGCCGCATGACATCGAAGCAGCGCATGCCGCGGGTGCGATCGCCGTCGGTGTTGCTACTGGCAAGTACACGGTCGAGGCGCTGCGGTCGGCGGGAGCAGACCATGTGCTGACCACCCTCCAGGAGCAGCTGCCCGGTGTGCCGGCAGCGCAGACCCGATCGGGAGGTCAATGATCCCAGTGAAGAACCATGTAATTACTGATGAGCGAGAGCAAGGTGCCGCAGCGGACTCAGACCGCGTTCCTGAACCCTTTACTTTGGTGCTGTTTGGCGCTTCGGGCGATCTGACGCAACGGCTCGTGATGCCCGCCATCTTTCGCCTTGCGCGGCGCGGTCTGCTATCGCCGCAGTTCCACCTGATCGGCTATGCCCGCAGCAAGCTGACGGACGACGAGTTCCGCGAGCGGATGCGCGCGGCGGTGATGCGCGACGCCAAAGCGATCGACGAGCAGGCGTGGCCGGAGTTCGCCGCCCATATGTCCTATATCTCGGCCGCCTACGACGGCGATGACTTGCAAGGCTATGCACAGCTCGCGCGCAAGTTCGAGCAGAGTGAGCGCGAAACGGGCTCCGGCAGCCGACGACTCTTCTACCTCGCCACGCCGCCCGAGTTGATCGCGCCGATCATGAACCATCTAAGTGATGCAGGACTCGCCGGTCATTCCTACCAACCCGCCGCAGGCGGCTGGGCGCGCCTCATCATCGAAAAACCCTTCGGGCGCGACCTCGCTTCCGCCCGCGCGCTCAATGCCGACATTACCCGTCGCTTCGCTGAAAACGATATCTATCGCATTGACCATTTCCTGGGCAAAGAGATCGTGCAGAACCTCTTTGCCCTGCGTTTCGCCAACAGCATTTTTGAACCCGTGTGGAATCGCAACTACATCGATCACGTTCAGATCACAGCAACTGAAACGCTCGGCATGGAAGGGCGCGGCAGTTACTTTGAAACCGCCGGCATTGTGCGCGACATGATCCAGAACCATCTGCTGCAACTGTGCGCGCTTGTCGCCATCGAGCCGCCGGCTGAATGGAACGCCCGAGCCGTGCGGGATGAAAAGGTGAAAGTGCTGCGCGCCGTCAGACAGGCCAGGCCCGCAGAAGTCGAACGCGACACTGTCCGTGCGCAGTACGTCGCGGGCGCTATCGTTGGCAAGCGCGTTTCCGCATACCGGGAAGAGGAGGAGGTAGCGGCGGACTCTCAGGTGGAGACCTACGCCGCGCTCAAACTCTATATTGACAATTCGCGGTGGGCCGGGGTTCCTTTCTACCTTCGCTCGGGCAAACGTCTGGCGAAGCACGCTACGGAGATCGTGATCGAGTTCAAGCCTGCGCCGCATACACCGTGGAGCTCGAGCGGCACCTTTGAGGCGACAGTGCGCCCCAATCTGCTCATCGTCAATGTCTCGCCCGAAGAAGGCATCCTCATTCGGGTTGAGGCCAAGCAGGCGGGGCAGGCGATGCGGCTTCAATCAGTCACGCTCGATTACCGTCATGGTGACGAACCCGGCGCTATGGAGTCACCATCGGCATATGAACATCTTTTGCTGGATAGCCTGCACGGCGACCCGACCTTCTTTGCGCGAGCGGATGAAGTGGAAGCGGCGTGGGCGATCGTCGAACCGGTCATCAAACGGTGGGAGGCGGAGAAGGCGCCCCATTTTCCAGACTACGCAGCGGGCTCCCCGGGCCCCGTTGAGGCTGATGAATTGCTCGCCCGTGACGGACGACGTTGGTATGACTCAACCGATTTGGCAGCGCACAAACCCGACAGCAAAAAACGATGATTCGTCTCGTGCCAAAGGCAATAAGAGCTAAGCGTTCGGCATACAAATCACTTTCAGGAGGCAAATATGGCTACAAATACGATTCGCGATTCAGTAGACAAGACACTAAAACCGGTCTGGCGGAGGCGTAAACGAAGCAGTTGGCACGAAGGCGTGGGCGCAACCTTGATCGTGGCAGCCATAATTGTGGACGGCCGAATGGGGAACAAACGATGACGAACGAGATTTTCACAGACGCCCTGCGGGTGCGCAGCTACGAGTGCGACTCGCTCGGCCACGTCAACAACGCTGTGTATTTACAGTGGTTGCAACAGCTCACGTCGGACGCGGCACACGCCGCCGGTCTCGACGACGTGAGCGCAACATGGACGCCGCGCACGCTGGCGATCGAGTATCACGCGCCCGCGCGCGACGGCGACGCGCTGGCGCTGGCGACATGGATGATCGAACCTGGCGAGAACAGTGTGACGCGAGGTTACAAGATTCATCGGCTCGATGGCGAGGCGCAAGTTGCCTCGGCGCGCATTCGCTGGGCGTGGCGGGATCGCACGAGCGGCCAGCCACATCCGTTGCCCAGCCTGCCCACGATTACGTCCACTTCGGCCACCTCGCGTAATGGGCTGCCGGTATTCAGGTCCTTTACGGCGCCGGACGACAACGGCTCGGGCGCATTTCGTTGGCGCCACACCGTGCATCGCTACGAACTGGATGGGGCGGGGCAGGTGGGCATCGCGGCCTGGTTTCATTGGCTGGAAGAAGCTACCTTCCGCGCTGTCAGTATTACCTCAAACTGACCCAGCTTGATTACCTGGACTGACCCACTTTGATTACTCAGACTGACCCGGTCTGATTACCCAGGCTGACCCAGGCGGATGGGCGCCCGCCTCAGGCTTGCCGGCTCGTCCGGTAGGGTTGGGGAATGAAGGTGACATCCGTGGAAGACATACGAGAAGCGATACGATGTTTGCGTGAAGGTGTGTCGATTCGAGACACGTCGGAAACGCTTGGACTGGCTCGCAACATCGTGCGGCGTTACGAGCGACGAGCGCGCAAGTTGGGCTGGCTTGATCCAGCCTGCACGCTCCCAGACACAGCGACTGTGGCCGAGGGCCTGAAGGACCTCATCGCAAGGCCTGTCTCGACAGCGTCGCGATTGACGCCGTTTGAGGAACAGATCAAGACCTGGCGCAAGGCCGGGATGAACATCCGCGAAATTGCGCGGCGAATCAACGAGGAACTGCGCGTCGCGTGCAGCTACCGCCCAGTTTGGCGGTTCGTGACCGCTCTGGAGAAGCAAAGCCCGGAAGTGTTCATGCGGATCGAGACCGAGCCGGGCGAAGAAGCTCAGGTCGATTTCGGCAGTGCCGGATGGATGTGGGACCCGGAAGAGAAGCACCTACGCAAAGCTTGGTTCTTCTGCATGACCCTGAGCTGGTCCCGCCACATGTTTGTGCGTTTTGTGTTTGACCAGTCGGTGCCGACCTGGCTGGCATTGCACGTGGCGGCGTTTGAGTTCTTTGGAGGCGTGCCGCAGCGGGTCCGCCCCGACAATCTGAAGTCGGCCGTCATCAAGGCCAGCTTCGTGGACCCGCTGGTCCAGCGGACATATCGCGAACTGGCCGAGCATTACGGCTTCCTGATCTCGCCATGCCGGGTGGCGATGCCGCGCCACAAGGGCAAAGTCGAATCCAGCGTGGCCTACGTGAAAGGGACCTTTCTGCCAGGCCGGGCCTACGCCAGCCCGGCCTGCAACATCAACCACGCCAACACCGACGCCCTGGTGTGGGTTGGAAAACAGGCCGGTCAACGCGACCATGGCACGACCCATGAGCCGCCGCTGGTCCGTTTCGAGCGTGAGCGGCCCGTGTTGAAGGCGCTCCCCGACGAATCGTTTGAACCAGCGGTCTGGAGGGACCTCAAGTTGAACCGTGACTGTCATGTGGTGTTCGAAGGCAGTTTCTACTCTGCCCCGTACACTTACGCGGAGCAGTATCTGAGCGCGCGCGTGTCAGCTAAACGGGTTGAACTGCATGCCGGCTACATCCGGATTGCCACCCACCCGCGCGCAAACGCGCCCGGCGAGCGGCACACCGAGCCCAGCCACCTGCCGCCCGAACCGGTCAAGGCCATGCAGGCCTTTGCCAGCACCCGCGAGCGGGCGACGGAGATCGGCCCGGGCGTTGCGCGCGTTGTGGAACTGCTGCTCGACACGCGCGGGGTCGATCGCCGCAAAGCCGCCGCGCATGTTGTGGGGCTGGCCGAACAGCATGGCCGGTGCGCCTTGGAGTGGGCCTGTCAGAAGGCCGATGAGGTCGGCGATCCGTCGCCCCAGACGGTCCGGAACATGCTCAAGCTCCTGGCGAGCGATCCAAGCATCAATGCGCCGCCTGCTGCCCCACTGCCCCGACCGACCTTTGCGCGGGATGTGGCCGAACTCGTGCCCATGGCGGTGCGATCATGAGCCAGTCCCGATCCGCCTACCCGCATGATCCCCAGCTCGGCGCGCATCTCAAGTTGCTGCGCCTGTCGGGGATTCTCGAAACACTCGACGCCCGTCTGCGCCAGGCCGTCGATGGCCAGTGGTCCAATCTCGAGTTTCTCGAGCGCCTGCTCGAGGACGAACTGGAGCGCCGGCGTCAGAAGCAACTCAGCCTGCGCCTCCGCCGGGCGGCCTTCCAGCCCGATCGGACTCTCGAGCGTTTCGACTTCTCGTTCAATCCCCAGCTCAACAAGCAACTCGTCCTCGAACTGGCCACCTGTCAGTTCGTTGCCCGGCACGAGCCGGTCATCATCATTGGGCCAAGCGGCGTGGGCAAAAGTCACCTTGCGCAGGCCCTTGGCTGGGAAGCCTGCAAACGAGGCTACGACGTTGTCTACACTGGCTGCGCCCGCTTGCTGGCCTCCCTGGCTGCCGGCCGCGCCGATGGCAGCTTCGAGCGCCGCCTCCAAGCCATCGCCCGCCCGGATCTGCTCATCCTCGATGACTTCGGCCTCAAACCCTTGCGCCCGCCCGCCGCCGAGGACTTCTACGACATCATCAGCGAGCGCTACGAACGCGGCGCCATCCTCATCACCTCCAACCGCGCCGTCGACGAGTTTGCCCAGATCTTCGGAGATCCGCTCCTGGCCTCCGCCGGTCTTGACCGACTCTTCGACAACGCCACGGTCGTGACCATCACCGGCCAGTCCTACCGCGCTCGTGGGCGCGCCCGCAATACCGACGCGCTGCTCACAGGAGGTCTCGAAGCCCGCCACTAGCCGGATGCGGCGACCTGTCGCCCGTCCCGGCGTGCGGCTCATCCAAACAACTCAGATCACGACTACAATCCCGTTCTCAATTCTGCCCTCCGCCAAGGTCGGTGGTGGGTCAATCTCAGGGTAATAACCCTGGGTCAGTCTGGGGTAATAACGACACTTTGTCCGAGCTTTGTGTTCAGACGTTCTGCAAGTTAGACTTTCCGCTCGCTGAACAGTGGGGAGCAACCCTGGAGCGCGCGGGGACAATTGCCAGCGGCGCGGCTCACTGCGATTTTCGCTGGCGCTATTTGTCACAAACTAGATCATCTGAAAGGCTAATCTCGCCGGACCTGGCGGCATCCCCCCAAACCTGCACCTGGCCTAAATAGTAGGGGTGAGAAATGCAAGTGAAACCATATTCTTCAAGTACCCTTGCATTTGATTGCGCGTTGGTCAAGAAGGTGAGACAACTGAACCAGGCTGCTCTTTCCGATACTTTAGGTGAAACGCGCTCAACCGACGCGATTGCTGCGCTCATTGAGCGCATGTTTCGCCCGTCGTTTGAACTCGCAATGACAAAATGAAGAAACATTTATTCGTACTGCTCGCATGCCTGTTTGTCACGATGATCGGCTTCGGAATCACGCTGCCGGTCTTGCCCTTCTATGTGGAGCGTCTCGCGCTCGAAGCAGGCGTATCGCAGCAATCAGTCGTTCTGCACGTTGGACTGCTGACCGGTGTTTATGCGCTGATGCATTTTATTTTTGCGCCAATTTGGGGACGCTGGTCAGACCGCATTGGCAGAAGGCCACTGATTTTAATCGGCATTGGCGGCTACGTCCTCGCGCAGGTGATTTTCGGACTTGCCAATACTCTCTGGTTGCTTTACGCGGCGCGAATCTTCGGCGGCATTTTGTCATCCGCGACGCTGCCGGCTTCAGCGGCTTACGTTGCCGACGAAACACTGCCGGAAGAGCGTAGTCGCGGAATGTCATGGCTCGGCACGGCGACCAGTCTTGGCGTAGTTGTCGGACCCGCGTTCGGCGGATTGCTGGCGCGTAAGGATTTGTACTTTAACTGGAGATATGGACAATTTGCGCTTGACAGCTTTTCGATTCCGTTTTTCGCGGCGGCGTTTTTAGGATTTATCACGCTGTTAGCCGCATTGCGTTGGCTGCCAGAATCACTTCCCAAGACTGCGCCGGGCGAGATGTCCAAGTTGACGAAAACAAATTGGTCGGCATTGGTCAAAACTTTGGCGCCGCTGCTCGCGCTGGCGTTCGCCGGGCAATTCGCGCTGACGATGTTTGAGTCCACATTCGCGCTTTTCGCCCAGGCAAAGTTTAGCTACACTCCGCTTGAAGTAGGGATCGTTTTTGTCGTGTGCGGCGGCGTGATGTCCGTTTTTCAGGCTGGGGCGGTCGGCTTTCTCGCCGGGAAAGTCGCCGAGATTAATCAAATCAGCGTCGGTTTCGCTTTGATGGGAACAGGTATCGCGTTGCTCGCGACGGCGCAGACGAGGTTCCTGGTCTTTGCCTTTGTCGCGCTGCTCTCATTGGGAATGGCCTTTATCGCGCCGAATCTGGCGGCCCTTATATCAAAACGCAGCAGCAAGCAGCGCACGGGCGTGTCCTTCGGCGTTCAGAGCGCCGCCAATAGTCTCGGTCAGGCAGGTGGACCGCTGCTAGGCAGCGTGCTGTTTGTCTGGCAGATAAATGCGCCGTATTTTCTGAGCGGAGCGTTGCTCATTGCGCTCGCTTTGATTATCACCGTGAATTTGATCTTTACGCGCCGGCATGGCTTCGCTCTAAAGACCGATGCGAAGCGCGAGGAGAAAAGATGACTACGATTGAATTGAAAGAAACACTGCCCCTGTCTGCCGAAGAATTGCGACGGATGCACGCCTACTGGCGCGCGGCAAACTACCTCTCCGTCGGACAGATTTACCTATACGACAATCCGCTCTTGCGCGAGCCGCTGAAGCTCGAACACGTCAAGCCCAGGCTGCTCGGCCATTGGGGAACAACGCCGGGGTTGAATTTTATCTACCTGCATCTCAATCGCCTCATCAAGCTGCATGATCTGAGCGCGATATTTCTGGCTGGTCCGGGACACGGTGGCCCCGGCGTCATCGCCAACACATATCTCGAGGGAACCTATAGCGAGTTCTATCCCAACATCTCGCAGGATGCCGAAGGTTTGCAGAAGCTGTTCAAACAGTTCTCATTTCCCGGCGGCATTCCCAGCCACGCCGCCCCCGAAACCCCCGGTTCGATACACGAAGGGGCGGAACTCGGTTACGCACTCCTTCACGCTTACGGCGCCGTCTTCGACAATCCAGACCTGCTTGCAGTCTGCGTCGTCGGTGACGGCGAGGCGGAAACAGGCCCGCTGGCCACAAGCTGGCACTCCAATAAATTCCTCAATCCGGCGCGCGATGGCGCGGTTCTCCCGATCCTGCACCTGAACGGCTACAAGATCGCCAACCCCACAGTGCTGGCTCGAATCAGCCACGACGAACTGGAGAGCCTCTTTGTAGGATACGGCTACAAACCCTACTTTGTTGAGGGTGACGATCCTGCAACAATGCACCAACTCATGGCGGCCACACTTGAAACCGTCATCGCCGAGATTCAAGCGATTCAAAAAAATGCGCGTGAGAATGGGTTTTCGCAGCGTCCGCAGTTTCCGATGATTATCTTGCGTTCACCGAAAGGCTGGACCGGGCCGAAGTTTGTAGATGGCCTCCCGACTGAAAACTCGTTTCGCTCGCAACAAGTTCCACTGGCAGAACTGGCCACCAAACCCGAACACCTGAAGCAACTTGAAGAATGGCTGCGCAGCTACAAGGTCGAAGAACTCTTCGACGAGAACGGAAAGTTGAAAGCCGAGTTGGCTGAATTAGCGCCGAGCGCCGAGCGGCGCATGGGAGCCAATCTACATGCCAATGGCGGCCTGCTGCTCGAAGATTTGAAGATGCCGGATTTCCGCGACTACGCCGTTGAAGTGCTGACACCTGGCACAGTCGAGGCCGAGGCGACGCGTGTGATGGGACAATTCTTGCGCGATGTCATGAAGCTCAATCAAGAGTCACGGAACTTCCGCGTGATGGGCCCGGATGAGACCAATTCAAACCGTCTCAACGCGCTTTTTGAAGTGACTGACCGCATTTCCACGGCAACGATCCTGCCTACCGACGATCACATCGCGTCAGATGGTCGTGTAATGGAGATTTTAAGCGAGCATATGTGCCAGGGCTGGCTCGAAGGCTATCTCCTGACCGGGCGTCACGGCCTCTTTTCGTGTTACGAAGCGTTCATCCACATCATTGATTCGATGTTCAACCAGCACGCCAAGTGGTTGAAGACGACGCGCCACATCCCCTGGCGGCGGCCTATCGCTTCGCTCAACTACCTGCTCACCTCGCACGTCTGGCGACAGGATCACAACGGTTTCAGCCACCAGGACCCCGGCTTTCTCGATCACGTCATCAACAAAAAGGCGGAAGTCGTGCGTGTGTACTTGCCACCCGACGCCAATACGCTCCTGTCCGTCACCGATCACTGTCTGCGCAGCCGTAACTACGTCAATGTCATTGTCGCTGGCAAACAACCCGCGCTGCAATTCCTTGATATGGATGCAGCCGTCAAACATTGCGCCGCTGGCATCGGCATCTGGGAGTGGGCCAGCAACGACACGCCGGCAGAAGCCGACGTGGTGATGGCTTGCGCGGGCGACGTGCCTACTTTGGAGACGCTGGCTGCCGTGGATATTCTCCGCCAGCACTTCCCCGAATTGAAAGTGCGCGTCGTCAATGTCGTTGATTTGATGACACTTCAGCCGGAGAGCGAACATCCACACGGGCTTTCTGACGTGGACTTCGATTCACTCTTTACAACCGATAAGCCGATTATCTTTGCCTTTCACGGCTACCCCACCCTGATTCACCGATTGACCTACCGGCGCACGAACCACACGAACATGCATGTACGGGGATACAAAGAAGAGGGAACGACAACCACCCCCTTCGACATGGTCGTCTTAAACGATCTGGATCGCTTCCACCTTGTGATGGATGTGATTGACCGCGTGCCGAAGCTTAAACGAATTGGCGCGCATGTGAAACAACTGATGCGCGACAAGCGGCTTGAGCACACGCAGTACATTCGTAAACACGGCGATGACATGCCGGAAATACGCGTCTGGAAGTGGGCGCATTGAACATCCTTGTTCTCAACCCCGGCAGCGCCACCCTGAAGTTTGGCTTGTATCAGATGCCCGATGTGAATAACGCATCTTCCACGACGGATTCTGCAACGGTTTTAGCGGGCGGAAGTATTGAGCCGGTCGGACAGCCACAATCCAAGCTGACCCTGTTTGCGGCGACGCAAAAGCCCGTAAGTACGACGGTTGAAGCGAAAACCCCAGCGCAAGCAGTGAAACACATCATCCGGCAGCTTCTTGCCTTCACTGGTAAGAATGCCGGAGCCGCTCTCACGATTGACGCGGTGGGATGTCGCGTTGTGCATGGCGGCGCGCGTTTGGTGGAGCCAACGCGCATCACTCCCGCTGTGCTCGACGAGCTGCGCGCCTTGAAAGACCTGGCGCCTCTACACAACCCGGTGGATGTCGCCATCCTGGAGCAGGCGATACGCTTACTACCGGATGTGCCTGTAGTGGCAGTATTCGACACGGCCTTTCACCGGACGCTGCCGCCAGTTGCCTATACCTATGCCATACCGATGGAACTATGCGCCCGCTATGGCTTGCGTCGCTACGGATTTCATGGCCTTTCCCACGCTTACGTGTCCCGGCAGTTAATAGCGGTTCTGGGGCGTGGGGCGGGAGGAACGAAAATCATCACCTGTCACCTGGGGAATGGCGCGAGTATCTGTGCGGTGCGTGATGGTCAAAGCGTGGATATCAGCTCGGGATTCACGCCGCTTGAAGGGTTGGTCATGGGCACACGTTCCGGCGATATTGATCCCGGTCTCATCTTGTACCTCATCCGCGCGACGGGCATGACCGCGAGCAAAGTGAACAATATGCTTAATCGCGAAAGCGGACTGCGCGGTCTGTCGGGATTGAGCGCAGACGTGCGTGATCTGGAGAAAGCGGCGCTGGGGGGAAATGCGCATGCAGAATTAGCGTTGGGGGTTTTCGCATACCGCACCCGCAAATATATCGGCGCCTTTGCCGCTGCGCTGGGAGGCCTGGATGCGATCGCTTTTACGGGTGGCATCGGTGAGCATTCAGCTTCGATGCGTAACCGAATATGCCACGGACTGGAGTTTCTCGGCGTTCGTCTGGAGCAGGCGCGCAATAAAACGGCAAATGATCGCGCCGCCATGCGGATTAGCGCAGAGGGCAGTCCCGTACAGATATGGATGATCCCGACGGATGAAGAGCAGGAGATTGCTTGGTCATCGTACAAAATATAATTTTCATGTCAGGAAAGTGACGACGGTTCCGCAGCACGCGAAGAAACATCGCATCAAAGACAGTCTGATCTATGGTCCACCAACCCGGGCCGTTGGCCTGAGCAGTTACCCGAATTCGACTACCCGCCGCAGGAAACCCCGGCGCTCGCCTGAGGTCAGGCGGGCGCCGGAGATTCAAACCGTCGCTTACTCGATCCAGTTTGAGTAGATGTAGAGCGGCAGGGCGCTCTGGGCCGGGTCATTGCTCTTGATCATGAGCCGGAAGGTGTGCTTGCCGCCCATGGCGCCGTGCATCATGAACGGAACCGAAAGCGTCGCGCTCTGACCGGGAGGGATGGTCATCAAACTGATGACCGCGGGGGGCGGTCAACACCCCTCCAATATTTCTACAAACGGCGCCTCCGCGATTTTCAAGGGTTGGTCGCCAACGTTGGTCAGCAGAAACTTTGCCTCGACGGTCCGCCCGAGCTTGACATTCCCGAATTCGATCTTCTCCTGACTCGTCTTGAGCTTCGGAGCGCCGCGCGCTTCAATCGGCGCGCCGCCGGATGCGGCGGATGAATTGCCGGAGAAGGTCGCCAGGGCAAAAAGGGCGGCCGCGCCGGCGACGGCCGCCATCAACACGATGAAGAGCGGCCGGCGCAACAAGGAGGGTCGGGACCGGCGCTTGGGAACGCGAGTGTTTGTACTCATTGAGTTTGTTTACTCCAGATCGTTGAATTGAAAGCGCCATAGGTAATTGACCAGCAGGCGCAGGTCAGCATCGCTAAAGATGGGGCCCCAGTAGGGCATTCCGGTGCCCATGCCGCCGCGGATGATCTTGCCCTCGAGCAGCGCGGGACTCGCCCCGAGCATGACGGCCGGATCGGTAAAGCGCGTCGGCGACACAGTTGTTTGGCCGCGCAAGACCGGGGCGCCTGGATCGACGCTTAGGTTCGCGCCGCTCGCCAGCAAGGGGGCCATCACGCCATCCCCGTTTCCGCTCGCGCCATGGCAGGCGGCGCAGTTGGAGGCATACAGGGTCGCGGCCCGGGAAAGTCCGTTTTGCGAGGCGGCGCTCAACCACAGCCAGGCCACCCCATCCCAGACATCGTCGTCACTCAGGCCGGCGAAGACCGGGTTGTCGCGAAGGACGCGCCAAATGTCCTCGGGGCTCGTGCTCCCACCCCCGGCTTGCGATACGATCCCGGCCGGGATTGAGCCGGCCAACGCGGCGCCACGGCGCGCCGATGGCTTTCGAGAGGGCAGCGCGGCCGCGGGATGCGGCGCGTCGATGTCCACTCCCAGCCCCACATAGGCGGGGGCCGACCCTGAACTCTGTACGGCCGCGCCATTCGCAGGCAGAACGTCGATCACACCGCGCATTCGCCAGTGACCTGGCCCGCACCACTGGGTGCAGTAATAGACATACCGGCCGGGTTGATCGAACCTGAGCTCGGTCTCGACGGGCTGGCCAGGCACAATCGCCAGGTTGGGCTGATCCAGCTTTCCGATCGCAAACCCATGGGTCGTGTCATCGGAGACCAGCCGCAGGCGCATCGGCTGTCCGGCCATGATCTCAATGCGGGCGGGCGAGAAACCGCCCGCTTCGGCCACCCGCGCATGCAACTCGATCACGCTCAGACTGCGGCCGATCGCCACCACGCCGATTGCGCCAAGGACGAGGATGACCACCAACGGGATGGTCAATCGGCGTCCGAGGGAGAGGCGATGCCGAGCGCGCATCATTTGGATTTCCGGCATCAGCGCATGTTGGACGGGCCAAACTTGGAATAGGTTTGATCGACGTAGGCGCGAATATCGCCGGGCGATTTGCCCTGGCCCGAAAGGCGCATCGCATCCTGGGTGATATCCACGCAGATTCCGCAGGCGAGCGCATGCGTGTCAAACGCAAGCTTCGCAGTCTCGAGCGTGCCCGAGACATAACAGGCGTAGTTTGAGGTGTGTCCGATCGCCCCGCACCCGCAATAGCACGGAATCTGTTTCATAAGTTCCGGGTTGGCGGCCACGAATCGATACGCCTGCTGGACGACGACCGGTGCAGCCTGGACCTGCATGGGCATATCCGCCATCGGGGCCATCGTCACGGCCGGCTCGAGCGCCCGGGCGTTGCCGCCGCATGCGGCGAGCACGAGGGCGCCGATCAAGAATGCTGACATCAGGAACTGCGACCGGGTCCGTGGCGACCGAACGCGATCGCGCAACGCGTGGAGAGTCGAAACGCCTGGCATACGGAAGAGGTTACGCCGCGGGATCGTCTAAAACACTGCCCAAGTGGCCAGGGCGGCGGTGGGCATTTTTGCCTATCGCGCCGTGGAACCGCCTGGGATCCGGTCTCGGATTCCTTCGGCCAGCCGGTGGGGCCATCGCAGGCCTCGAAATGGCCTTCTGCGCCCGTGTAGGACGAACACTGACCACCGGTGTCGGCCTGGGCCTACGGACAGATCAGCCTGACGCTGACAGAAATATGGCGTCCCCGGACGCATCATCAATAACGCAACGCATCCCGACTGAGAGTTAAGGAAACAGGACTTTAAAAATGGCAAGACTAAGCTCATTTACCAGCGACAACCTGGACAAGCAAGGATTCGACGCGCTCGATGAGCGTGAGAAGTCGCGATATGCGTTGGCATTGAGATTCACACCGGCGGTCGGCAGCGTTCTGATCCTGACCGGCTTGATTCTGCAGTCGCCCATCTGGCTCGGATCAATGGCCCTTGTTGCCCTGAGCGGGATCCTGTTTCCTCGCGGGATGCTGCTCGATCTGGTATACAACCTCGGCGTGCGCCACCTGTTTCATGCCCCGCCGCTGCCGCCCACGCCGACGCCCCGCCGGTTTTCCTATGGTCTTTCCACCGTCGTTCTGACGAGTTCGGCCCTGTCCTTCTATTTCGGGCAACCGATCCTGGGTTTTGTCCTGGGGGCGATGGTCCTCATCGGAAGCCTGACCCTCACAACGACGCTTTGGTGTCTTGGCTCGTGGTACTACCGGCTGTTCTTCGGTCGGGCGGCCGCCAGCGCATGATATGCGCCGATTGCCAGAATGCAGTTCTTCTTGACAGGATGAACAGGATGGAGGTCGTTGTCACGGACAGACAAACCGGCCCGTTCGAGTTCGGGGTGGATTGGATCAAGGCCAAGCGGCAGTGATCATCGTCTTTTCGGTCCTGATGGCACAATGGGCCGCACACGATGACCGCCGCTGCCCAACTCGCGTTTGCCGCCCATCCGCGTAACAACGCGCAGTTGTTCTCGGACTACTTTCTGGATACAACCCTGCCGCGCATCAATGCGTGGAAGATGCTGGCCGCCGATCCGGCGGTCACAGCAAGCAAGGCGGAGATCGCGTTGATTGAGGCGAGTACGAAGTACCAATACGGCGAGGTGTGAAGAAACCGTTCGGCGATCACGCCGGCCAATCCATTCCGGGCGCCATCCCGAAAATCCTGTTTATCCTGTCAAATCAACCGATTGCGGCTATCGTTCTTGCGCCGCAGCGCGAATCGCGCGCCGCAGATTGCCCAACACATCGCAGTCGTCAGAATCAACATTCCGAGAGCAGTCGCAAGGCCGGCTTGCGGGCTGATTAAAACAGCAACGCCGAAAGCGATGGGCAAGCCGCACAGCCAAACGGCCAGCGCCATGACCATCTTCTCGGTCCGGTCGATCGAATAGATCACCATGATCCCTCCGCGCCGGGCGCGGCGGAGGGGGAAATCCCCCACGCCCGGCAGCCACGCGCATTAGGTTATCGATCGCGCAATTGCTTCTTCACCCGCGCAGTGACGAGCGGCATGCTCACGATCAGGCTGAGCAGGCCCACCCAGACGGTTCCACCCAGTTTCGCGACCGATGGATAGTTTCCAATGCTGGCCGCGAGCAGAAACAGTCCCGCGATGCCGAGCGCCACGGGCAGATAGATCATTGCGCTGCGGCGCGCCACGCGCTGCTCGCTTTGTTCATGTTCCATGTAACCTCACTCCTTCTGTTTGACGCGCAACTTTTATGGAGGCCGCGGGACCTCGTCGTTTCGCGGTCTCCATAAAAGTTGCCTGGCTATTCACGCGATTCTGGCTGGTGACCGCGCGGGTTGCAGCCGGATGGATTTGCGCGTCGGCGGACTTCCACCCCGCCACGGTGTGGGCTTGAAACGCTTGAGCAGCAGCGTATTCAGAGTGACGGTGACCGAACTCACCGCCATCAGCAGCCCCGCGATTTCCGGGCTGATGATCACTGAAACGATCGGGTAGAACAGACCCGCGGCGAGCGGAATGCCCAGCGTGTTGTAGGCGAAGGCCCAGAACAGATTCTGTTTGACCTTGCCCATCGTCGCCCGGGCGACCTCAAGCGCGACCACCACGTCGCGGATGTCATCCTTGATCAGGATCACGTCGCCGGTTTCCTTGGCCACATCCGCGCCCGATCCAATCGCCATGCCCACTTCCGCCTGCGCCAGGGCCGGGGCGTCGTTGACGCCGTCGCCAACCATGGCCACTTTCTTGCCCAGCGCCTGCAGTTTCTTCACTTCCTCCGCCTTGTCCTGGGGGAGCACTTCGGCCAGCACACGCTCAATTCCGACTTTGCGCGCAATCGCTTCGGCCGTGCGCCGGTTGTCGCCTGTGATCATGGCAACTTGCAGCCCCATTGCGCGGAGCCGGGCCACGGCTTCAGCGGAGAACTCCTTCAATGTGTCGGCGACTGCGATCAGGCCCGCGGGAGCGTCGTCCAGCGAGACAAACATCACGGTCTTGCCGTCGTTCTCGAGTTGTTCCGCCCGCAGCATGAACGGGCCGAAATCCAGTTGCCGGTCTTTCATCAGCTTGCGGTTGCCCAGCAGAATAGCCCGACCGTTAACGACAGCTTCAACCCCGTGCCCGGGAATAGAGTTGAATGTATCCGCATCGATGACATCCAGACCGCGGGTTATGGCCCCGCGCACGATGGCCTCGCCAAGCGGATGCTCGCTGTTCTTCTCAGCGATGGCAGCCAGGCGCAGAAGCGAAGATGAGTCGGCGCCCGTGACCACGACATCGGTGACCGACGGCTCGCCTTTTGTCAGCGTCCCGGTCTTGTCGAAGATGATCGTCTGGATCTTGCTGGTATTTTCGATGGCCTCCGCGCCCTTGAACAACACCCCGTACTCCGCCGCCTTGCCCGTGCCCGCCATCATGGCGCTGGGGGTCGCCAGGCCAACCGCGCACGGGCAGGAGATGACCAACACCGTGACCGACAGCAGCAAGCTGAAGCCAAACACGCCGATCTCGCCCAGCTTATAGGGGGAGAGGATGAAGCTGGAGTTCGGGTCGAAGAACGCGCGATATCCCGCGAAAAACCAGAACAGGAACACCAATACCGCCAGCGCGTGAACGCCCAGAATGAAGTGACCGGCCACCCAGTCCGCCAGCTTTTGGATCGGGGCTTTGCTGGCCTGGGCATCCTCGACCAGTTTTATGATCTGCGCCAGCGCGGTATCCGTGCCCACCTTGGTGGCGGTGAATCTGAATGCGCCGGTTTTGTTCAGCGTACCGCCGATGACCGCGTCGCCCTTCCGCTTTTCGACGGGCAGGCTTTCGCCGGTGAGCATCGACTCATCCACGGCGGAGTAACCCTCGACCACCAGGCCATCCACCGGGATGCCCTCGCCCGGGCGGACCACGATCAGGTTGTCGATCACAACCTCGTCGGCGGGCAGCTCGATTTCTTTCCCGTCGCGAATGACGCGCGCGATTTTGGGCTGCATCTTCATCAGCTTGCGAATCGCGTCAGAGGCGCGCCCGCGGGTCAATGCCTCCAGCCAGCGCCCGAGCACAACAAAAGCGGTGAGAAGCGCGGCGCTCTCAAAGAATGTCGCCCCTGCGCCGCCAAACCCGGCATTCGGGAACACGGTATTGATGACCGCAATGCCGTAGGCCGCGCCGATGCCAGTGGCATACAGCAAATTCATGTCGGTCACGCCGTGTTTGAGGCCGCGCCAGGAATTGACAAAGAACTGGCGGCCCGGCCCGAACACGATGGGCGTGGTCAGCAAGCCGATCACCCATTTGTAGGACAGGAACTCCGGAATGATGGCTTTGAACGGTCCGAGCATTTCGTAGAATGTGCCGATCATCACCAGCAAGCCAACGGTTCCGGCGACGATCAGATTGCGACCCTGGCGGCGGATCTCGTCCTCGCGCGCCTGCCGCTCCCGGTCCACGGCATCGCCTTTTGCGCCCGTCCCGCGTTCTTCGGCCTCGTAGCCCGCGTCTTTTATGGCACGCTTCATCTGATTCGCCGTGACCACGTCCGGAACATACTGAACCCGCGCGGATCCGGTCCCCAGATTCACTGTGGCACTGAGTACGCCTTGGAGCTCCTTCAGCGCGCCTTCCACGTGATCCACGCACGAAGCGCAGGTCATCCCGCGCACATCCAGGGTTAACTCATCGGCCGGCACAAGGTAGCCCGTATGGTCAACGGCGGCCCGCACATCGGCCAATGTCACCTTGGCCGGGTCGTAGGTCAGGGTGGCTTTGCTGGTGGCCAGGTTGACCACTACCCTGGATACGCCGGGCAACTCCTTGATCGCCCGCTCGACGTGGGCGACACAAGATGCGCACGTCATACCGCGGACGGGCACGCTCAATTCAGAATTTGCTTGTTGAGACATCTAAAATCATCTCCCTCTTTCGTAGCCACACTACTGCGCCATGCCGCTCGCAACCAGCGCCATCTCGCCCGCCTGAACACAGGCATTTTTGCGGGTTCAAGGACCAACCGCAAAGCGCGCCCAAGACCCAGTCAGGGTTGCATGGACATCGGTGTCCGGTTCCGATGCCGCAGGAATAGCACCGTGAGCAGCGGCAGCGCTACCGCAAATGCCAGCACACTGATGATCTGAGCCTGGTTCAACCCCAACGCGACAATGAGATAGGAACTCCAGATCGAGATCACAAAGCGGCCGGCCGAGTACAGCGCCAGGTAGGTCAGGACCAGCGCCCCGTCCGGCAGATTGCGTTTGCGCAAGCGCCACAAGACCGCAAAGATGGCGAGATTCATGATGATCTCGAAAAGCGGAGTCGGGGTGTAATACACACCCAACTCCGGCACCATGGCGTTTGGACTTATGTAGGCGAACCCCAACGGCCCGCTGGTCGGTTTCCCCATGGCGTCTCCGGTAATCAGGCAGGCGATGCGACCCACGGCCTGACCCAAGACCAGGCCGGGCGCCAGAGCATCAAGCAGCTTTGGCAGGCGCCATTTGCGCCGCCATGCGAGGAAAGCCACCGCGACCAGACCGCCGAAGACGCCACCCCAGATCGCCAGGCCGCCTTCCCAGATGAACAGAGCGCTGATGGGATTGGCCGCATATTCGTCCGGCCAGTGATCGATGACATGGAACGCGCGCGCGCCGATCAGGCCCGCCAATACAACCGCAAGCGCGCTGTTGTAGATTTCGTCCTTGTCGAAGCCTTTGCGCGCCGCTTCCCGCGCGCCTAGCCAGATGCCGAGCCCAATGGCCGCGGCCACGATCAGGCTGTACCAGCGCAAGTGGAAGTGCCCGATGCTTAGAATTATGGGGTCGATGGGTACAACAATCATGGGTAAGTTATCCTGATCCCGCCCTCCGCGCGCGTCTCGGCGGCAGAGGGCGGGACCGCTTCAAGAGGAAAGTGGCAAGGGATTGGGGCTGTTCGCCCTGTTTCTTTTGATTAGCGCGTGTATGAGGAATGAGGCGCCGAGCGCCCATGTCGTGACGACCGCATGCAAGGTCATGGCCGGAACGAGCGACACGCCCAACGGCAGGGGTGGATACCACCCATAGCCC
>JBKJQK010000010.1:0-7077 GCA_046594095.1 Anaerolineae bacterium
GCAGGTCGAAGTTGTCGCCACCCCCGCGCCGGTCGTGCGTCCGGTCTCGCCGCCCAGCGGAGATCCGCTTGTGCGTGTCATCGGGGTGGGCGAGACCCTGGCCAGCCTGGCCGCTCAGTCGGGCTTTTCGATCAGCGATCTCGCTCAGCGGAATGGGCTCACCCAGGCAAACGTGCTGCTGGCCGGCCAGCGCCTGCGCCTGCCCGCCCGGGTCTCAAACCGAATCCGCCTGCACCGGGTCGGCCCCGGCGAAACGCTGACCGGTCTGGCGGCCGAGTACGGGATATCGCCGTATCTGTTGCGCCAGACGAACAACTTGCCGTGCGTGAACTGCCTCGTCGTTAATCAACTGCTCCGCATCCCCATCCCGGCCGATCAACCGGCTGGCGCGGGGTCAAATCTGCCCCAGCCCTTCGAGAGCGTCGAAGTGCTTCCCGCTCAGCCTCAACCTGGAGACGTGGTTCTGGTCCGGGTCACGCCGAATTCCGCGCTCGATACCGTCGTTGGCGCCTTTGCCGGGAAGCCCTTGCGCTTCGTCAAACGGGGAATCGCCTGGGAGGCCTTATCGGGCATCTCCGCCATTACGGATCCTGGGGTCTATCCGGTCAGCGTCCGGGCGGTGGCCCAATCGGGCACTGCCGCTGAGGTGAACGGCCGGATTCTGGTGGTCAGCGCGAGCTATGGCTCGGAGAACATCACCATCGACTACCGGCTGACGCCGCTGCTTGATCCCCAGGTGAACGCCGACGAGCGCTTCCAGATCGACACCCTGGTCAGCCAGTTCTCCCCGAACCAGTACTACTCCGGCACCTTCAAACTGCCGGTCGCCGACAAGATCACCAGCTTTTACGGGGCCCGGCGCAGTTTCAATAATGGACTATTGCGGACCTATCACAGCGGGATGGACGTGAGCGCGCCGGTCGGCACGCCCATCCATGTGGCCGCCTCTGGACGGGTCGCCGCCGTCCAGGAGTTCAAGGTCCGCGGCCTGGTCGTTATCGTCGACCATGGGCGGGGCGTATTCACCCTGTACTGCCACCTGTCCAAAGCGAATGTTAAGGCCGGGCAGATCGTCAATGCCGGCGAGGTCGTCGCGCTGAGCGGCAATTCGGGCCGCAGCGAGGGCCCGCATATCCACTGGGAACTGGCCGTCGGAGGGGTCACGGTGGACCCCCTGCCGTTTATCAGCGAACCGCTTCCGTAGCCCGCGATCAGGGCTCGTCGCGGGACCTGACAGATGGATTTCACGATATTTAGGCGTTTTCGTTCGCCCCTCACCGGGGTATAATCCCGCCGCCATGAGAACTGACTTTGCGTTTGTAGGAGTCTTGTTGGTGGCGGCATTTTTGCTCATGGGTGTTGCGCTCGTCGCGGCGGCACTCCTCCGCCCCAAGAAGCCCAATAAGGACAAGCTGTCCACGTATGAATGCGGAATGGAAACCGTCGGCGATGCCTGGGTTCAATTCCGTGTTCAGTACTACCTTTTCGCCCTCATTTTTGTTTTGTTCGACGTTGGCGGCGTGCTGCTGTTCCCGGTAGCGGTAGCCTACAATCAACTTCCGGTCTGGACGGTTCTGGTCATCAGCCTGTTTGCGCTAACGTTGCTGGCTTCCCTGATGTATGCGTGGCGCAAGGGCGTGCTGGAGTGGGACTGATCGTTGGTCTGCGGCGGTAGACCGCGTGGTCTGTCCGCCGCCAGCCTAACTCTCAACCCCGCTCGGCCATCCGGCTGGAGCGGGGTTTTATTGCGCGAGCGAGAGCGACTATGGATATCTTCGAGATTCTAAAATTCGTCAACAACCTGCTCGGTTTTGTCTTTGGCGAAATCGGCAAGTTTGTGACTGGTTTGCTTGGCATCAGCCCGGGCACCGAGCTCGTGCTGATGATCCTGGCGGCCCTTGGCATCATCACGTACGGCGCGGTGACGATGATGGCCCTGACCTGGTTCGAGCGCAAGCTCGTCGCCCGGATCCAGGATCGGATCGGCCCGAATCAGGCCGGCCCCTTCGGGTTGATGCTGCCCCTGGCCGACGGGGTCAAGATGCTGACCAAAGAGGACACCACCCCGGCCAACGCCGACCGGTGGGTCTACCTGATTGCGCCTTTGATGATCTCGGCTTTCGCCATGACCTCGATGGCTGTGGTTCCGTTTGCGCCCGGCGTGGTGGGTACCAACCTCGACATCGGGGCCTTCTTTTATGTCGCCATCGGTTCGGGCAGCACCATCGCCATCCTGATGGCGGGCTGGGGCAGCAACAACAAGTACTCCCTTCTCGGCGCCTTCCGGACCGTCGCCCAACTGGTCGGCTACGAAGTTCCGATGCTGTTGAATGTCCTGCCGGTCATCATGCTGACCGGTTCGATGAGCCTGGTCGACATCATCCAGAAGCAAACCGACGCCCCGGGTGGGCTGGGCTTCCCCTTCATCCTCTTTCTGCCGCTCTCAGCCCTTGTTTTCATCATCAGCGGCATCGCCGAAACCGGCCGCTCGCCGTTTGACCTGATGGAGGCCGAGTCCGAGATCGTCGCGGGCTTCCACGTCGAATACAGCGGCATGAAGTTTGCCCTGTTCATGATGGGCGAGTATGTCAACGCGGCGGTCCTCGCCTTCATGTTCTCGACTTTCTTCCTGGGCGGCTACGCCGGGCCGATCTTTGTCCCGTCGTATGTCTGGTTCCTGCTCAAGTCGGCGGCCGTGTTCAGCATCTTCATGTGGCTGCGCGGGACGCTCCCGCGGGTTCGGGTCGATCAACTGGTTAACCTCAACTGGAAGTTCTTTGTGCCGCTTTCGATCATCAACATCATTTTGGTCATGATTGTGACCAAGGTGTTTGTGACCTCGCCTACGCAGTCGGCGTTGACCGGTGGGATTGTTGTTCCGCCTGTCCTGTTGATGGCGATCATGTTCGTGTCCGGCGGCGGGTTGCTTCTGGCTGCCCTCGCTCTCGCCAGCCGCACTGTGCGGCAGAAGCGCGTGGCCGAGGAAAAGGTCCTTGCGGAACGGCGCGCCGCGAATCGCGCGTACTCCACCGCGCCGGCCGCGAAGTAGCCCAATATTCATCATGACCTTCTCACAAGTTATCTTTGCCGTGCTTGCGGTCGCCACGATTGGGGCGGCCCTGGCGGTGGTCACGCTGCGCAACGTCTTTCACGCGGCCCTGATGCTCGTCGTCGCCTTCTTCGGGGTGGCCGGGTTTTATGCGCTGCTGGAGGCCGGGTTCTTCGCCGCCGCGCAGGTACTGGTCTACATCGGCGCGATCTCGGTGTTGCTGATCTTCTCGGTCATGCTCACCCGGGGCGTCTTCATGGCTCAGGCGCGCAACCAGCAGTCGGGCTATGTGGCCGTTGCGGCCGGAATCCTGTTTGTGCTCATCATCGCCCTGGTTGGCCCGATCGCCTTCAGTTATCAGGGTATCCCGGGTCTCAATCTGCCCGCCCGCGCGTTTGGCAATCCGATCGAGTTCAGCGGCCCTGTTCCAAAACTTCAGGTGGACTACCTCCTCCGCTTTGGCACAGGCCTGGTGACGGACTACGCGGTCGCTTTCCTGCTCGCGGCAGTGTTACTGCTCCTCGCCATGGTCGGCGCGATCTGGGTCGCCCGCGAGCGCAAACTGATGGAGATCGTGTTGGAGCGGCGCGAGATGGCCGCCGAAGCCGCCGCTGAGCAGGCCCACGATTCAGCGCCAGCCGGCGCGCCCGAGCCCGCAATGGCGGCGGCGGGAGATCAACACTAGCCGGGGGCGCAGGCAGTCATAAATAATCATGAATGGCATAAATGGCATCCCGCTGTGGGCGTTTCTGTTTGTTGCGGCCGCCCTGTTCTGCATCGGCCTGTATGGCGCGCTGGCCCGCAAACACGCTGTCGCCGTGCTGATGGGTGTTGAGCTCATGCTCAACGCCGTCAACCTGAACCTCGTCGCTTTCTGGCGCTTCATCAAGCCGGACTCCTCGGCGGGTCTGGCGTTCGCGGCATTCGTCTTTATTGTGGCCGCGGCCGAAGCCGCCGTCGGTCTGGCCCTCATCATTTCGGTCTACCGGAACCTGCAGAGCGTGGACCCGGAGAAGCTTGATCAATTGAAGTTGTAAGGGACGACCGCAGACTGCATTCCGCGGTCCGCCGTCATCAAACATGATCTCAACCTCACTCATCCAAACCCTTCTCTGGCTGATTCCGCTGCCGCCCATTCTGGCGTTTGCGGTCATCGCCCTGGGCGTGAACCGGTCTCGCATGCTGACGACCTTCACGTCGATGGCCGGGATATTGGCCTCGCTGGTCATCTCGTGGCTGGTCGTAGTCAACGTGCTGAGCGTGCCCGAACTTGGGCGCAAGCCGATTGGCAGCGCCATCGACTGGCTCGCCACCGGCGCGACCACACTCAGGATCGGCACGGCCGTTGACGCGCTGGGGGCGACCTTCCTGTTCATGGTCCCGCTGGCCTGCGCGGTGATCTTCCTCTACAGCACGAGCTACATGGCGTCCGACCCGCGCTACACCCGGTTCATGGGCTATCTCAGCCTGTTCGCCGGCTCGATGCTGGGCCTCGTCGTGGCCGACAACCTGCTCAGCCTGTTTGTGTTTTGGGAGTTGATGGGCTTCTGCTCGTATTCGCTGATCGGCTTCTTTTACGCCAAGCCCTCCGCTTACAAGGCCTCAATCAAGGCCTTCATGACCACCCGGGTGGGAGATATGTTGCTCCTGCTTGGGATCGTGTATCTGTATGCCGAGGCCGGCACGCTCAACTTCGCCGACATTCTGGTCAACAAGGGCATGCTCGAGTTCCTGGCTGACCGCCCGGCGGTTCTGCTCGGCGGGATGGGCATCAGCGCGGCAACGATGATCGGGGTGCTGATCTTCGGCGGGACCGTGGGCAAGAGCGCCCAGTTCCCGTTGCACGTGTGGTTGCCCGACGCGATGGAAGGCCCGACCCCGGTGTCCGCGATGATCCACGCCGCGACGATGGTCTCGGCCGGCATCTTCCTGCTCCTGCGCTTCTTCCCGCTGTTTGAGGAGGCCACCCACGGCCCGATGGGCAGCCGGATCGGATTTGAGATCGTGGGCATGATCGGCGCGGTCACCGCCCTGATCGGAGCCCTGATTGCGGTCTCGCAATACGACATCAAGCGGGTGCTCGCCTACTCCACGATTTCGCAACTCGGGTTCATGGTTGCCGCGGTCGGCATGGGCGCCTATGTCGCGGCCGCCTTTCACCTGCTCACCCACGCCTTCTTCAAGGCCCTGCTGTTCCTGGGCTCCGGCTCGGTCATCCACGGGGTCGAACATGGCCACCATCACGTGCATGGGGCAGCCGATCAAGGCGCGGCCGGGCATGATGATCATGCCGCGGCGGACGGGCACGGCAAAGCCGAAGTCTTCGACCCGCAGGATATGCGCAATATGGGCGGTCTCGCTCACCGGATGCCCCTGACGACGCTTACGTTCGTCATTGGCGGGATGGCCCTGTCGGGCTTCCCCTTCATCACCGCCGGCTTCTGGAGCAAAGATGAAATCCTGGCCGATGCCTTCGCCGGGATGGCTTCGGGCAAGTGGCTGCATACGGTGATCTTCATCGTGTTGTGCATCGCCGCGACGCTGACCGCGTTCTACACCATGCGCCAGATCGCGATGACATTCCTGGGCGAGGCGCGCAGCGAAGCTGCCGCGCATGCGGCCGAGAACCCCTGGCAAATGACCCTGCCGCTGGTGATCCTGGCCTTCTTCGCCGCGTTTCTTGGCTTTGTGAATGTCCCCAAGGACTTCCCCGTGTTCGGGCCGCTTCTAGGCAGTTCGGCCTATTGGCTCAAGAATTTTCTGTCCCAGATGCTGCTCGAGAAGGAGGCGGCCCCGGCCTTCAACGTCATCCCCGTCCTGACCTCGGTCGGGATCGCTCTGGGGGGCCTCGGCCTTGGAGCGCTGGTCTACGCCGCCAAGCCGCTCAAGGCCGGCCAGGCCGATCCGGTTGAAAAGCTAGGCTCGGTCTTCACTTTCCTGCATAACCGAATGTACTTCGATGAGTTGTATCGGGCGGTCTTTATCAACCCGCTCCAAAAATTCGCCGACTACTACACCGTCATCGTCGACCGGGGCATCATCGACGCCCTGCTCGAGATCGGCTACACCATCGGCAGCGGCGTCGCCGAAGGGTTTCGTCTCTTTGATAAATACGTGGTGACCGGCGCCTCGGACCTGACCGGCGCGGCCTTCAAACGCGCGGGCGAGTGGGTGCGTGAGTTGCAGACCGGCCAGGTGCAGAACTACCTGCTCACCGGCATCGCGCTGGCGGCTGTTCTGGTGGCCTTCTACCTGTTCATCTTCCAGGGGTAACGGATCATGCAGAACTACTATCTTTCAGCCATCACCTTCCTTCCCCTGCTGGGAATGCTGCTCGTCCTGGTCACCCCGGGGCGCTACAAGAATCTGATCCGCTGGGGTTCGGTCGTCTTCAGCCTGCTGCCCTTTGGGTTGTCGATCATGCTGCTAGTGGCCACCCACTTCTTCCCGCCCCAGGGCATCTTCCTGTTTGAGGAGAAGTACGCCTGGTTCCCCCAGGTCAACGCCACCTATCACCTGGGCGTCGACGGCCTGTCCATGCCGCTGGTTGCGCTCACGACGTTCCTGACGCCGCTCGCGCTGCTGATCTCGATGAGCGTGGAGAAGGACGTCAAGGCCTATTACGCGTTGTTCCTCTTGCTCGAGACGGCCGTGGTCGGGGCCTTCGTGTCGTTGGACCTGCTTCTGTTCTTCGCCTTCTATGAGGTCAGCCTGATCCCGATGTATTTCCTGATCAGCCAGTGGGGTGGGGCCAACAAGCGTTATGCGTCGCTCAAGTTTATCCTCTATACGATGTTCGCCAGCCTGGGCATGCTGCTGGCCATCCAGGTCGTTGGAATCGCCTCGGGCAGCTTCGATCTGGTCTATCTGATGAGCGAGGCCGGCCGGCCCTTCACGGGCAATAACCAGGTCAACATGCTGTTTCAGGACAAGAGCATGTGGCAGTCGGTGGCCTTCTTCGCGTTCTCGATCGCGTTCGCGCTCAAGATTCCAATCTGGCCGCTGCACACCTGGCTTCCCGATGCGCA
>JBKJQK010000067.1:0-11985 GCA_046594095.1 Anaerolineae bacterium
CGCGCAAGCTATTCCCGATCTCCCGCCGAAAACAGCCGTGAACATCGTTGACACGCGGACCACGCTTTTCATCCTGGATGCCGGGATGCTGAGTCTGCTTACCAATCCCACGGCGACGCAGCCAGCGCTTGAGTGCCACCGCTGGACGCGCGATCTCCTGCGCCGGGGCGGGCGCTTCGCCATACCGGAGATTGCCGACTATGAGGTGCGCCGGGAGTTGCTGCGGACAGACCGGATGCGGGCCTTGCGCGCGCTGGATGACTTGAAGGAAGTGATGTTCTACCTCCCGCTCAGCACCGCCGCGCTCATGCGGGCGTCGGAGATCTGGGCGGCGGCCAAGAAATTCGGGCGGACCGATCTTGGGGTGGGGGTCCGCGATGGCGCCCTGGACATGGATGTTATTCTGGCGGCCCAGGCGCTGGTGGCCGGCCGCGCCAGCGGGCTGAACCCCGTTGTGGTGACCACGCACGTCGCCCATCTCGGTATATTTGCCCAATCCGACGAGTGGCATAACCTGCGCGTGGATTAGCGGACATGGCCTTTCCCTACATTGCCGCCAACGACCTGCGCCGGGCCTGGCCGAATTTCGAGCTGGATCTGCCCCTCGAGCCTCTGGCCGGCGGCGGCCCGAACCCGTTCTATGTTGAACGCCCGGAGAATCCGGTCGCCCGGCTTGAAGATGAGCTTGGGGCGCCATTCAGGCTCCCGCCCAAGTATTTCTTCTCGGGCAATCGCGGCTGTGGTAAGTCCAACGAACTGAGGCGAGTTGCGGCCAACCCGGATGTGCGTTCGAAATACTTCCCGGTTCTGTTCACCATCCGCGACGAAGCCGATGTCAACAACCTGGACTACCGGGACATGTTGCTGGCGATCGGGAGCCGGATGTATCGCGAATTCAAGGCCCGCGGCGGGCGCATTCCGGACTCCCTGGAAAGCGAACTGGATCACTGGCGCGGCCAGGTCACGGAAGAAATCGTGCGTACGCGCAAAATGCCCTCGGTCGATGTGGATGGGGGCCTGGATGTGTTTTTCGCCCGGCTCGCCACGCGGGTGAAATTCGAGCCGAGCACGCGCCAGGAACTGCGTCAGATCATCGAGCGGGGCATGAGCGAACTGGCTGAGGCCATTGACCACATCGCCGACGTGATTTATGCCCAGACTCGGAAAACCCCGCTGATTCTGATCGACGACCTAGACAAGGTTGACGCCGCCTCGGCCCGGGCAATATTCCACGGCCACCGCGAGACGATGCTGCAGCCCAACTTTGCGATCGTGTATACGGTCTCAAGCTCGCTCTTCTACACGCCCGAGTTCGAGGCGATCCGGGATCGGGCGGTTTTCCTGCCAAATGTGAAGCTGCGCAAGAAGGGCTCGAGCCGGCGCGATCCGGTGGGATATGACGTAATGCGCGAGACCGTGCGGCGGCGCCTGAACCCCGACTTGATTTCTGTTCGGGCGCTGGATGAGGCGGCCCGGATTAGTGGCGGCGTCTTCCGCGAACTCATGCGGGTCATCCGATTCGCCATCACCCGCGCGCACCGCACCGGGCGGATCGAAATCGACCATGTTCTGGGCGCTGAGGCTGAGATTCGCGGCGAATACCGGCGCATCCTGACTGCCGAGCAACGGGCATCCCTCCGCCAGATTCATGCCCGGAATCGGTTGGATGACCCGCAGCAACTCGCCCCGTTGCTCCAGATTCTGGCGGCCATGGAATATGCCGATAGCGAACCGTGGTGCGATGCCCATCCGGCCCTTGTGAGCATGCTGGAAGAGGATGAGCCCCGTGCAGTTCCGCCGCGCGTGGAGGAACCGCCCGCCAGCGCGCCGCCGCCCCCACCCGATCCCGCGCCCGTGGCGCGCCGGCGCGCGTCTACAGCCCGGGCTGCGCGCAAGACGGATCCTGCCCGCGCCGATTGACTTCTCGACAACACGCCTTTGACGATCGCATCGCCGAGATTTTTGCGAGTCGGCGCATGTGCGTTAGCGCGTGGAGAGACACAGCGCGCCGGGGATGAGTCCCCGGCGCGCTGTGTATTTCCGCCCGAATGCGACTCTCACTGGGCGGCGGATCCGCCGAGCGTTTCGCGGGCCTGGCGGATCCAGTCCGCGTAATCGGGCTTGCGCCAGCGCGGCGCGCGAATCACACCTTCGAGCTGCTCAACGGTTGCGGATGCCAGATCGCCCACCGTGTTGATCCCGTTCTTGGTGAGGTTCAGGGCATACATCACGCCGATCCCCTTGACCGCCTGCAAGCGCGAGAAGTCAGTCGCTTCCTCAACCGTGTTTGGAATCACGGCGGCCGGAATGACGGGTTCGGGAATGGTGATCGCTGCGGCAGGCGGAGTGGCGCTTTCGGTGGAGGGTGCCGGCAGGCCAAGGGTTGCGCCGAGGGCGGCGACGTTGCTCGCCAGCGAATCAATTGTGTCCTCCACCCGGTCGGTGGCCCGCTCCAGTCCGGTTGGGGGTTCGGCGTAGGCCGAATCGGCTGGCGCCGGGCTCCCATAGGTTTCGGGCGGCGGGACCGGGGCAGGGCGGGTGGGCGGCTCCGCGTCGATGAGCGTGACTTCGGCCATGCGGCGGCGGAGCGCTTGCATGTAGGTGCTCAGCGACGTGACGCTGGATTCAAGTTCCGATGTGGAGAAATCAAGCTCAGAAATCCGCGAGCGATAGCGGCTGATCTGGGCGTTGGCGTTGGCAAGAAGCGACTGGCGTTCCGACGCGGCGCTCTGGGTGTCGGCCAGGCGCGACTCAAGCTCAGTGATCCGGATGTTCAGCTTGTTGATGGCCACCTGGCGTTCAGACGCCAGTCTCTCAAGCGTGACGTTCCCGGCCCGCAGCCCCTCGTTCTGAGCGCGCGCTTCCTTGATCTGGTTGCCAAGCTCCTCCACTTGTTTTTCGGCGGCCCGCCACGCCGCGCGAGCCTGATCGAGCTGGCGCTGGATGGAGCGGATCTGGTTTTCCAGCAGGTTGATTTCCTGCTTGCGCGTATCCAGTTCACCCAATGCGCGCTCGCGCTCGTTGACCGCCTGCGAGCGCGCGACGACGGCGGCTTCGTTGGCGAATCGCATTTGCTCCGACTCGGCCCGGCTGGCCCGAATGGCGCGGTTGGCGGTCAGCCGGCCGGCGGCAACGCCCGCCAGCAGCGCAATCACGGCGAAAGCCGCCACAAAGACAGCGACTGGGATCTCGGGCGCGCCGTCCTGAAAGTAGGGGCGCGCCAGCAAGGACAGGAAAGAAACGGTGATCTCGATCATGGATTGCTCGCTTTTGTATTGGCGGGCGGCTCGCCGTCGATGCGCAGCCGCACAATATTGCCCAGCACGCTGAACCAGAAGGGCGCGCCCATGCTGACGGCAATGATGGTAAACGCGATCCCGGCCAGCTTGGCCAACCAGCCCTGCAAAGTCACCGGGGTGAGGCGGGGATCGTTCACGGCGCTGGCCTTGGGCTGCCAGCCTACCGGGAGGTCGGTGAGGTCAATCCGGGTAAGCGCGGTATTGACCGCGACGAGCGAATCGAAGGAGTTGCCGGGGATCGCGCTGCGGACGGCCTCTGCCGCGGCGGCCGACACGGCGCTCCGGACACTGGAATCGTGATACAGGGCATTCGCGACCATCAACATGTCGGCGTTGGCGATGAGGGCCAGGATGATCGCCACGCCAATGGTGATCTTCTGGGCGAGCCGTTTGTACCAACCAGACACGCGCTCCATTTGATCGTTGAACCACTTCTCGAGGTTCTCCCGGATGCGCTTCTCATCCCCCGCCGCGTCATCGATCAGGCTCACCAGCGCGCGTTTGATTTCGTCATATTCGGGGGGCAGCGACACGACGACATTGCCCAGCTCCGCCAGCAGTTTCTGGCGATCGGGCGCATCCGGGGCGACCGTGTCGACGATGCTGTCCATGAGGGCGGCCGCGAACACGCCCGATGGGATATAGGGCGGGCGCGGCTGGCGCTTGAGCAGGCGGTCAAGGGTCGTGGGCCGGGCAAGGGCCGTGACGAGCGGATGCGCGTACACTTGGCGGGCCAGGTGGCTGCCTGTCGGGTCATTGAGCATGTTTCGCACGCCTTGCTCGAGGGTGCGCCCGCGCAGCGAGAGAAAGCCGGCGATCGCTTCGTTGAGCATGCTGGTGACCAGGCTCAATGCTAGGAAGAGAAACACGACCCCTATGACGACATCCAATATCGTTGATCCAAACATTGTGGCCAAATTGTAACGTGCTATACCAGGAGCGCAAGGATGAATCGAAGCAACCTATTACGAGACAAGATTTGGCATAGTATCGGGCTAGGCCTGGATCTGCTCTACCCGCCCCGCTGCGGCGGTTGCGGCGCCGGAGGGCGCGGCTGGTGGTGCCCTGATTGCGCGGCCCGCGAGAAGCCGCTGGGCGCCGGAGCCGCGGTTCGCGCGCGGTTGGACGACGGGCGGCCGCTGCTCGAAGTGGCCTTCGCGGCATTCGCGCCTCCGCTGCGCGAGGGCATTCACGCTCTCAAATACGATGGCGCGCCACAACTGGCAGGTCCATTTGGAGAGCGCATGGCGCGCGCCTGGATGGCTGCGGCGCCGGAATGGCGGGTGGATGTTGTGACGGCGGTACCCCTTTACCGGGCGCGCGAACGGGCGCGCGGCTACAACCAGAGTGAGCGCCTGGCCCGGGTGGTGGGCCGGATTCTTGATCGGCCGCTTGACCGGGGCGCTTTGCGCCGCGAGCGAGCCACAGACCAGCAGGCTCAGCTTGATCGCGCCGCGCGCCAGATCAACGTCCGGGGCGCCTTTTCTGCCCGTGCCGCACGGGTCACGAACCGGCGGGTGCTGTTGATCGACGATGTGTATACGACCGGGGCCACCCTGCGTGAGTGCGCCAGCGCGTTGTACGCCGCAGGAGCCGCCGAGGTGGCGGCGCTGACGCTTGCCCGGGCGTAGGTCGTCGTCCCCATCGTCCCGCTCAGCGCCGATGTTGATCAACAGAAGCTTGGAAGAAGGAGGTCTGGGAACCTGTCCCAATCACCTGCCTTCCTCCTTCTTCTGTTAACGACCTCGAATACTCAGCGCGCGCGATCTTCGGCGGCGAGCCGGTCCTCGGCTTCAAGCTGGGCGGGTACGGGCCGGTTGCGGGCTGCGCGCGCGGCAATCCTGGCCAGCCGGTCCACGTGGGCGATTGCCTTCTGAAGCGCCTCGCGGGCCTCGGGATAGGTCGGTTGCAGCTTGCGGATATCCCACTGGTTCATCAGCTCGTCGAGGACCTGTGAGTAGTACTCGGCCGGGCCATAGTGGGCATATTTGGCGATGATGGCCATCCGGCGCTCGTAGTCGGGCATGCCCTTGCCCGGCATCTCGAACTTGAGCATGACGTCGGTCACAAGTTGGACCAGATTCGGGTTGAGGTCCAGGTGGGCCTTGACCGCATCTCTGTAAAAAGCGTAATGCAGGGTTTCGTCGCGGGCCAGGCGGCGGAGCAGCCGGGCCAATCCGGGATCCTGGCTCTCGCACGATTGAGCGACGTTCAAGTAGAAGGCCATCGTGGCGCGTTCCTGGATCGTGGTGTAGACCATCGTCTCCAGCGCGGTGGTGAGGCCCGTCTCGAATCCGCCCTCGATGACGCCCTTGCGCAGCTTGCGCCGCTCCAGCGCGTCACCGTTCCCGGTCAGGAGCAGATAGGTGTCGAGCAGGACACTATGCTGATCCTCCTCCGACGTCCAGGTGTGGACGAAGTCGACGAGGACCTGAAGCGACCCCTTAAAGGTGGTGTAGAGCTCGGTGGTGAACCAGGGCAGATTCACCTCAGTGAGCAGCGCCGTTTCGACGGCGAGGTAGATCTCAGGGCTCAGCATCGAGCGGCGGGGATCTTGCGTAATGACGATCTCCCGCTCAAACAGGTCCTGGCGGGCGAGACTATCGCTGGCGTCCGGCCGGACGTCGGCCAGGCCAATCCGGCGGGTGATGGGCAGAAACTCGTGATAGCTCCAATCGATTTTCGCGGCGCGTTCCTTGTGCAGGCGATAGAGGTCTTTCAGCTTGTTTTCCAGGCGCTGATCGACCTGTCCAAATGCGGGCATATGTTTTCTCCTTGCGGCGACGAGCGCGGGGCGCCCGGGCGCTAAACCCGGGCAGGTTGGTTGGGACAATTTCGGGGCGCAGCCCGCGGCTAACAGCGCTGTGGAAGCGACAGCGGCTCAAAAAGCGTCAGGCGGTAGCGTATCCGAGAGAGCGCGCCTGGGCGCGGAAGGCCATCGGTCATGGCAAGCGCCAATCCTGGGAAACCTGCCGGCAGCCAGGCCGACAGCCAGGCCCGTGCGGATTCGAGGTTGCGCCGCAGACGGCTGTGGAGAAGGTGCTCTATCCGTTGGGCAAGCGCGGCCGCCGTCTCAGGGGCGCGCAGCCTCCAGCGGAGAAGGCCCGCCCACGCCAGGGCGACGGTCGCCAGGATTAGGCCCGGATCGGGGGGACACACCCGCGGCCAGGTCATCATCGGCATCGCCAGATTGCGCGCCCGCTTCAAAACGCCTGTCAGTCCGCGTGCCCAATCGCCGTGGCTCAGTTCAACCAGCGCGATTCGGGCGACTCGCGCGTCGTGGGCGAACTGAGCCCTGAACCGGTGGGCGGCGATGGACACGAGCGCCAGGCCGAAGAAACCGATCAGCGACGCCGGAACCTGGGCGAGGCTGAGTTCCGAGATGACGCCTCGGAGGGAGGCAAGGGCCACCACCCACAACATACTCATTGCCTGGGTGGCCGCGCGCATGAGCCGGTCACCTTCAATGGCGCTCGAGGCGCGGAGTTGCCGCAGCGAAGCGGACAGTCCGGCCGGCTGACGAATAGGAAGCGAATAGGGCGCGCTCACGGCCGCAATTCTACTGGGTCAGCCAGGCTGAATGGGGCACCGTCTCATCAGCCCCACCAAGATCACTCAGTCAGCGCCCATATAATAAGTATACTAACTAATTAGTATGGACGAAAGCACTCTTGATGCCGCTGAACTGCGAGCGGCCGCAACGGAATTGACTGTTGTGATGGCCATCGTCTCGCGGGTCTCGCGGGTTGATATTGAGCGGCATCTTCCGCCCGAGATTGGAAGCGCGGTTCAATACGGCGTCCTGCGGATGCTGCGGACCAACCCATGCACGCTTACGGAGCTGAGCCGGATGCTGGCCTTGGAACCCGCCTCGCTCACCCCGGTCATCGACGCGCTAGAGCGCCACGGTTTGGTTGAACGCGGGCGTGACCCCAGTGACCGGCGTCGCACCCCGCTTACGATTACCCCGAAGGCAGAGGCTGTGCTCGACGCGTTTTCCGAATTCGAGGGCGCGTATGGGCTTCCTCGCGCGCTGGGGGCGCTTGGCGCGACCCGGGTCAAACAATGCCTGCAGACCATGCGCGACCTGCTTGGATTGATGACCGACGATGCTTCTCTGCCGTCGCGCGTGGCGCACGGTCTGCGCCTTCGAAATGCGATAGATATTGAAAGCGCTCTGCGCCAAAAGGGCGGGGCTTCGGATACAAACACAGGAGAATAATGCGATACGGACAAATCATTCGACGCGCGTTGCGCCTCGCGCTGCCACTTATGGCGGTCGTTCTGGCGGCCTGCTCTGGACAGCAGCCGGGAGCCAGCCCGGCCAGCCAACGTAGCGCCACACTCGCTCGGGGCGCCCTCATCGCCACAGTGACCGCAACCGGCAATATCCAGCCCGAGGCTGAGATTCGGCTCGGCTTCCAGCAAGCCGGAACCGTTGCGGTTGTCAACGTCAAGGTCGGCGACGCGATCAAGAAAGGTGACCCGTTGGCCAAACTGGACACCGCTGATTTCGAGATTGGGGTGGCCCAGGCCCAGTCGACGCTCGCCCAGGCGCAGGCATCCTTGATGATCGCAAACGCCAACTACAGCCGGACGGTCGAGGGTCCCCGCAAGTCGGATCTCGATGCGTCCGAGGCGGTTCTGTCCGCGGCGTACGCCAACTACGAGAAGGTCCGCAAGGGACCTGTCGCGGCGGACTACTCAGGCGCCGAGGCCAATCTATTGAACGCCGAAGCCAGCCTGCGCTCGGCCCAGTCGGCCTACGATTCACAGGCCCGGCGCAATCCAGCCGGAATTGGGGCCAGCCCGGCCTCGGTTCAGCTCGAACAGGCGACCAACAACTACAACGCGGCCAAGGCGCAATACGATAAGTTGAGCCAGGGCGCGGACAATGCTCAGCTTGCCACCGCATTCCAGCAGATCCAGAGCGCAAGGGCATCCCTCGAAAAGGCCAAGCTTCCGGCTCGCCAGTTTGACCTGGACCAGGCCGACGCCCAGCGCAAGCAGGCCGAGGCTCAGATCGAATCGGCCAGGCTGCAGATTCGGCAGGCCCAACGTCGCATGGATCAGACTGTGGTCGCCTCGCCGGTCGATGGGATCGTCTCGGTTGTCAACCTGAAGGTCGGGGAACTCGCCGGCACACAGCCCGTCATCAATGTGGTGGACAACTCAGTTCTTCGCATAGATGTCACCGTGGATGAAGTGGACGTGGCCAAAGTGCGGGTCGGTCAGGACGTGAATGTTACGCTTGACTCGCTGCCCGGCGTCGAAATCAGGGGCAAGGTTGATCGCATCGCCCCGACCTCCACCCTCGTGAACGGCGTCGTGTCGTACTCGGTCCGGGTCGTGCTGCCCAAGTCCGAGCAAGCGCTCAAGATCGGCATGACCGCCAATGCGGCCGTCGTGCTGGATAAGCGCGACAACGCGCTGCTGGCCCCGAACTGGGCGATCCGGCGCGACCGAGCTTCGGGCAAATCATTCCTCACCCTGAAGGAAGCCGACAAGACCCGCGAGATCGAAGTTCAGACCGGACTGCGGAACGACACTGTCAGCGAGATCGTCTCCGGCGGGAATGAGGGCATGCTTGTGGTTGCGCCCGCCGCGCCCAATGTTCTTGGGCAGTAACTTAGGATGACCATGACCAAATCGGTTCAGCCCGTCATTGACGCGCAGTTGCTGACCAAGACCTACAAGCTTGGGGATATTGAGGTGCACGCCCTCCAGGGCGCGACCCTTCAAATATTTCCGGGCGACCTGCTCGCCATCATGGGCCCATCGGGTTCGGGTAAATCGACCCTGATGAACATTCTCGGCTGCCTTGATCAGCCCACGGCGGGCAGTTACCGCCTGGATGGGGTGGATGTTGAGAAACTGAGCGACAACCAACTGGCTGAGATCCGCAACAAGAAGATCGGATTTGTCTTCCAGTCCTTCAACCTGCTCCGCCGGACCGCCTCCATCAACAACGTGGAGCAGCCCCTGATCTACGGCGGGATGCGCGGAAACGCCCGGCGGATTCGGGCCACGGAGGCGCTCCAGTCGGTTGGCCTGGGCGACCGGCTGGGGCATCAGGCGAATGAGCTGTCGGGCGGCCAGCAGCAGCGTGTGGCGATTGCGCGGGCGCTGGTGACCGATCCCTCGATCATTCTGGCTGACGAGCCGACCGGCAACCTCGACTCGAAATCCGGGGCTGAGATCATGTGCCTGTTCCAGCGACTCAACGAGGAAAAGGGCATTACCGTGATATTCGTCACCCATGATCAACGCATTGCATCGCATTGCCGGCGCATTATTCGGATATCGGATGGCAAGATCGTCGCCGACGAAATCAACCCGGATCAATTGCGAGCCTGCGTCGACGTCTAATCCAGGACCTATTTGCGATGTTTCTTTTTGCGATCATCCGCCTTTCCTTTCAGACGCTTTGGGCGAACAAGCTGAGGGCGATCCTTACCCTGCTGGGTATCAGCATCGGTGTCGGGGCGGTCATTGCTCTGATCAGCATCGGCGCGGGCGTCCAGAAATACGTCACCGATCAGTTTTCGAGCGCCGGAACAAATATCGTCACGGTCTCGCCGGGCCGAATGCAGCGCGGGTTCAGCGGTGGTGTTTTTGCGCCGCCCGCCCAGCTCACCATGGCCGACTGGCGAGCCATCTCCGCCGGCTTGCAAGGCACCTCGGCGATGGGGGTGGCTTTTAACCGGGCCGCCGCGATCGTCCATTCAGGCAAAGCGTCCGACGTGACCGTGAACGGGATTACGCCCCAGGTGGGTGCCATCCAGGGCTGGACATTGGCCACCGGGCGATTCCTTGAGGATGCAGACGTGGCAAGCCGGTCACGCGTGATTGTGCTCGGCCAGTCGGTGATCAAGGATCTGTTCGACGCGGGCGACGATCCTATCGATCAAAGTATCCGGGTGAATGGCCTTCCGTTCCGGGTGATTGGCACGCTGGTCGCCAAGGGGTCCTCGTTTCTGGGCGACCAGGACGCCACCTCCTTCATTCCGATTTCAACCGCGCAGGAGCGCCTTTTCGGCAGCCAGTCGCAGGGCACGAATGGCGAACGGTTGATCTCGACCATCTACCTGCAAGCCACCGACGATGCGTCGCGTCCGTCGGTTCAGCAAAACGCCGCGCAGATTCTGGCGGACAAGCGCAAGATCGCGCCCGGCGAGCCCAACGACTTCACCGTCCTGAGCCAGGCTGAACTGGTCAATAGCTTTGGCCTGGTGTTGAGCGCGCTGACGATCTTTCTGGGCGCGATCGCGGCCATTTCGTTGCTCGTCGGCGGAGTGGGGATCATGAACATCATGCTGGTGAGCGTGACCGAGCGCACCCGCGAAATCGGCCTGCGCAAGGCGATCGGGGCGAAGTCGGAAGCGATTCTGACCCAGTTTCTGGTCGAAGCGGTTGTTCTGGCCCTCATCGGAGGCGTGGTGGGCGTGCTGATTGGTGTGGCGGGCGCGGCTCTGGCGTCGAACCTGGCCGGAATTGCGGCGGTTGTCCAACCCGCGTCCGTGATCATCGCGGTTGGTTTCTCGACCCTGGTGGGCCTGTTCTTTGGCCTGTGGCCGGCCCGGCGGGCCAGCCGGCTGAATCCGATCGAGGCGCTCCGCTTCGAATAATTCGGCCCGGCGCGCCGGGTCGGAATGAGAGTATCGATGCTGATTGAAAACTTCCGGGTCGCGCTTCGGGCCATCACCGCCAACAAGCTGCGCAGCGTGCTCACAACGCTGGGCATCATCATTGGGGTCATGGCAGTGATCTCGCTCGTCGCGCTGGGCAGCGGCGTGCAGCAATTAATCACCAAGCAGTTTGAAGCGCAGGGGTCGAACCTCGTGTTTGTGATACCCCAGAAGGTCGACTCGAAAGGTGGGGCTGCCCGCTCGGGCGCGTTTAACGCGCCGGGGAATCGAAATCTGTCTTCGTCGCTGACTGAGAACGATGTTGCGGCGCTGCGCGACAAGAGCCGAGTTCCGGATGCGCTGGTGGTCGTGCCGACGATCCGGGTGAGCGCCAAGGCTTATGTTGGGACGCTCAAGACCCAGACCAGCGTGCGCGGCACGGTGTTTGACTATCCGCTGCTTCAAAGCCAGAATCTGATCTACGGCGCGTGGTGGGAGGAATCAAGCGACGGGGCGGCTGCCCGGGTGGCGGTCCTGGGTAATGTGGCCTATCGCAAGCTCTTTCCGGGGGGCGGCGATCCGGTCGGCAGCGACATTCGCCTGGATAACACCCAATTCAAGGTGATTGGGGTGGTTGCCCAGCGCTCCTCGGGGACCGAGGGCAGCGACGACGATGTGGTCAGCGTGCCATTCTCGACGGCCCGCGACCGGCTTCAGCCCAACCGTAATGCGAAAGGCGAACGAGTCGCCGGCTTTGTGCTGATTGCGGCGACGTCACCCGAGCGCTCGCCGGCGGTGATCTTGCAAGCAACCGAAGTCCTGCGCCAGCGCCACAACATCGCCTTCAACGGCGAGGACGACTTCTCGATCGCCTCGCAGCAGGACATCCAGAGCACCTTCGCGTCGGTGACCGGAGTGATCACGATCTTCCTGGCGACAGTGGCTGGTATCTCGCTGTTTGTGGGCGGAATTGGGATCATGAATATCATGTTGGTGAGCGTGACCGAGCGTACTCGCGAGATCGGGCTGCGCAAGGCGATCGGGGCCAAGCGGCTGGT
>JBKJQK010000095.1:0-34348 GCA_046594095.1 Anaerolineae bacterium
CCGAGGGCGTCGCCCATGTGATTGCGGATCCGCGAGCCGGGCGGCCAGAAAGAGGGGCGTCCAGCCTGGATCGGTCCCGACGCAAACCAGGATCTCCCCGGGTTCGAGCCGCTCGGCTCGCGGATCCGCAATCACATGGGCGACGCCCTCGGCCAACCCCGGCGAGACACCGTCGCCGGCCAGCGTATTCGGTCCGAGCGTGCCGTCGTCGACGGCGCCATAAAACGCTTCGCCGGTGCTCATCAGCGCGCGGGGGAAACGCGGCCGGGCCAGCTCGGCCGCGTGTTCGGCGCGGACGGAGGCAACCACCGGCTTCAGGTCATGCCCGCTCCCGGATGCTAACGCGTCCAGATCGGACAGCCGAAGGAAGAAGACGTCGTCGGCCCGCTCGATTACGCCAGTGGCAGCCAAAATCTCTCCCTGGCGCAGCAGCGCCCGGCGGCATGCGTCGAGAACCTCGACCATGAGTTGTTTGGGTGTTTCGCGGACCGCCATGGTAATCCGGGCGCGGGCGATCGCCCCAGCCAGCAGGCGCGCCCGCAAGCCGCCCAGGAGCGGGTGGCTTGCGCGGGCCCGGTCCACGTATTCAACCGTCAGGCGGGCGGCCTCCGCCTCGCCGCGGGCGACCATCGCGTCGGGGGCGGCGGCGGGGTCATCCAGCCGCAGATAGCTTTCCAGCGTTTGATCCAGGGCCGATGGATCGTCATGCCAGCGCGGCGAAGCAATATCGAGTTCGCCGTTTCCGCGCGCGCCATATTCCGCCAGAAAAACGCCAAGCGCGCCACGCCGGTCAGCGCCCTGCGCTACCGCGCGAGACGCCGCCCACAGTTTGAGGTTCATCTCGGTGGTTGTGTTGCGCACCCCGCGCGACAGCGCCAGCGAAGACCCGGCCGGCGCGCCCAGCCAGTCCGTCAACCAGCGGTCAACCAGGCCGAGCAGACCGAATCCGACCAGAATGGGCGGTCCCACCTGGCCGAACATTCGGAGCAACAACGACTGGAGTTCGGATCGCATCCAGCCGAGCGTCGCAGGTAGTGTCGAGGATGTATCGGCTCGCTGCCGGGCGGCGTCGATGTAGGCGCGGGCCGCGGCAAACCCGGTTGATATTTGGGCGCGCGGGTTTCGGATGGTCTTGATCAGCAAGGGCGGCGCGTGATGGAGCGAAATCAGGAGCCGGGCGATACGGCGGCGCGGCGCGATGGGCCGCTCGACGAAGCGGCCGTCGGCCAGCAGCTTGACGACCACCGTCCGCGCCGTCGGGTCGGCCCGGGACAACCCCGCAAGCGCGATCCGTCGGAAGAAGCGGTCTCGCAGAAGGTAGGTCAGGTCGACATAAAGCCGCCCGCCCGCCCGTGGCGCAAATTGGGCCGGGTCCATCGCCGGACTCAGTCGATGAATCACGCCGCCCAGGATGAGCTGGATGACATCCGCGCCCAACGGTGAGAAGGGGGCCGCGATCCCTTGCACGCCATTGAAGCTGAGAAACAGGCGCGGGCCATCCTGAGCCGGCGGAGGATCAAGCAGCGGATAGAGCGCCGTAATCGGCCGTGACTGCAGCAAGGAGGCGCCGCCTCCTTCGACCCACGCGAACTCAATATCCTGCGGCCCGCCAAAATGGGCTTCAACCTTCTCTCCGATCGAAACCAAGCGGGTAAGAATCGCGTCGTCCAGCGTGGCCAGCCCGGCTGCTTCGGGCGCCGCGCTTTGGACCGTGCCGCCGCCGGGAAGTCCGCGAATGGCCAACCCTTTGGAACCCAACTTTCGCGCCGTTACGATGCCCGTGGCCCGGTCGATGACGAAGTGATCGGGCGTGACCAGGCCCGAGACAAGCGCCTCGCCCAGGCCGAAGGTCGCGTCGATGACGATCTGGCCGCGATGCCCGCTGAGCGGATTGGCGGTGAACATGACGCCGGAGATCTCGGCATCAACCATGATCTGAACAACGACCGCCAGCGCCAGACTGCCCGCCGGTATGCGATTTCGGGCGCGGTAGCCGATTGCCCGGGCAGTCCACAGGCTCGACCAGCATTGGACGGTCGCAGCCTTGATGGCGACCGGGCCGAGGATGTTAAGAAAAGTATCCTGTTGCCCGGCGAATGACAACCCGGGCAGGTCCTCGGCCGTGGCCGAAGAACGCACCGCGACCCGGGCGCCCGGGCCGAGACCCTTGAGCGCCACATCGATCGCGGCGGCGACCGCGTCCGGCATGGCTGCCTGGGCGAACCGGGCTCGGATGCGGGCCGAGGCAGCCTCCAGCGCGGCTGGATCGGCAGTGTCGATGGCGTCGATGGCCGCGGCGATGTCTTGATCAAGACCGTTGGCCAGGACGAAGGCGCGGTAGGCGTCTGTCCCGACGATGAAGCCGGGCGGAACCAGAAAGCCGGCCCGGACCAGCTCCGCCAGGTTGGCGCCCTTGCCACCGGCTGCAGCCAGCGTTGCGGCGGGGGACGCGAAGGGGAGAATGTAATTCATACGCCTCGCGTGACAAATAACCGGGCTGCCAGCGCGCCGCCCAGGAATCCAAACAAATGCCCTTCCCATGATACGCCGCGCTGGCCGGGCAGCACGCCCAGCAAAATCGAGCCATAGCCGGCCGCGACGACCACGGCGATGAAGATCGAAGGCAGGCTGCGCTCGAAGATCCCTCGAAAAAGCAGGTAGCCGAAGTAGCCGAACACAACCCCGCTTGCGCCAAAATGGAGCGAGTTTCCGGCGCCGAGCAGCCAGACACCGAGCCCGCTGATCAGCATCACAAAGAGCGACACGCCAACAAAGTCGCGCACACCGCGGGCGAGGATGATCCCGCCCAGAACGGCAAACGGCACGGTATTGGCGATGAGGTGGGTGAACCCGGCATGCAAGAAGGGCGCCCACAAAACTCCGGCCAGGGCGGCCGTATTGCGCGGGCGGATCCCGAGCGAATTCAGACTTTGCCCGAGAAAGAGCGTGTCGATGATCTCGAGCAGCCACATCACTCCCAGAATGCCCAGCAGCAGGGAAAGCCGCGGTTTCAGGCGCCGCCACAGATCAGACAGTGATTCGGCCATGCCGTGATGATACGCCGCCGAAGTCATTCGGGGGCCGGTCAGCCGTTTTGCAGCTAGAATTCCTGCCGCAATGACCACGCTCTGGCGCGACGAGATCCGGTATTTGGGCGGAAGCCTAAAGGCGGAGCAGGCCCTGATCGCGGGCATGGAGCAGGACGTGCGGGCCGTCATGCGCGCGTCCGAGCGGGCCAACGGCCGGCCGATGCGCGCCCAACACGCCAAGCAGCTGGCCGGGGTTCGGCGCGCCTATATCCGCATCGCCAACCGCCTCCCGCCCGATCTGCAAGTCGGCTTTCTGCGTCCCGGAGTCGAGTACGCCGCGCATGTCCGGTTTTCCAACGCCGCCAGTGTGGTGGCCGGCGACGGGCTCCCCGATTTGCGCGGGGCCGCCGTGCGGGTTGTTGTGGGGCCCAATGTCATCCACGATCTGCTCATGACCAACGGCGAGCGCCACCATGCCCGCGACGCGTACGAGGCTATGGCGACGATGGCCGCCTTTGCCGGGCGGAGTCGACTGACCGGGTTGCTCAGCCTCGCCATGCGGGTGGGCCCAGCTCGGGCCGCGGCCATCGCTCGGAACCTCGCCGAGCAAACGGCGGCGCCGGTGGACAGCCTGGCCAGTGAGACCTATTGGAGCCGGGCGCCGTATGCGTTCGGCTCGGTCGCGCTCAAGTTTCATCTCGCGCCGCTGGCGCCGAAGGCCCACCGGGCCGTGTCGCGCGAGGACCTGACCGCCGAGTTTAAGGCCCGCCTCAAGCGCGAGGAAATCCGCTTCGATCTCCGCATTCAGCGCTATCTGGATGGCGCCCGCACCTCGCTCAACGACGCATCCCTGCCCTGGTTTGCTTCGCACGAGACGATCGCCGAGTTGATCCTGCCCAGTCAGGACCTCCGCCCGGAAGATGAAGCGTTTGTGGATGGCTTGAGCTTTAATCCGTTCAATCTGGCCGGGCCGGAGTTTGAGCCCCTGGGCAGCATGAATCGGGCCCGCTCGCGGGTGTACGCGGCCAGCCAGTCGATGCGGCGATAATGACCCGATTGCGCCAGCACCCACATGCCATCCTCTAAAACTACCACGGCGATGAAGGCCGCCAGCGTGCCCGCGCCGGCGCTGTCTCCCGATCCGAGTCTGCAGCATTTGCAAACTGAGATGGCGCGAATTGACGCCTGCCTGCAGCGCGAGACGCGACGCGCCCAGCTCGCCGGCCAGGACGTCAGCGACGACCTGCGCGGCTTGCGGGTGAGCGACATGGAGGCCGGCGCGCTTGCCCGCAGACCCTTTGGCGCCGCCTGGGCGCAGACCCAGACGCTCGATCCAGCCGAGGAGCAGGCCTTCATCCGGGCCGAAGCGGCCGCCCGCGCCAGCTCCGAGCAGCTCGTCGACGCCGCGCGCAATGCGGGCGTGTCGCTGCGCCTGGTTCGGCTGGCCCAGATTTTTGGGTTTACCCGCTTCGATCTGGATGTCTTTCTGATCTGTATCGCGCCCGCCCTGGACCTGCGTTATGAGCGTCTTTACGGCTATCTCCAGGATGATGTCACCCGCCGGAGGCCGACCGTCGGGCTGATGTTGGATCTGTTGTGCGAGCCTGGCGCGCAGCGACTGCAATGGCTGTCGCGGTTCGCCAGCGATGCGCCGCTCTTCAAGCATGGACTGGTTGAGCGGGCCGCGGACACGGCCTCGGCCCCCCTCATGGCTCAGGCGCTCCGCCCCGACGACGCGGCGCTCGCCTGGCTGCTGGGTCACTATCAGCCCGACCCGCGCCTCAACGCTCAGCTTGTCGAGCCTGTCCCGAGCAACGCCGACGCGATTTTGGCCGGGCCGGTCATGGCGACGCTCAACGCGCTCGGGCCGGCGTTCGCGGCCGGCGCGCCGCCGTTGCTGGCCTTTCACGGGCCGGACGAATCCAGCCAGCAAGCCGCCGCGCGTTGGCTGGCCTGCAGTCTCGACCGGCCGCTGCTCACCGCGCAACTGCCCGCCCCCGAGGGAACCGGCGCAAACGTCGGCGACGCGGTCATGCTCACGCTCCGGGATGCCCGGCTCACCGGATCGATTGCCTACCTGGCCAACTGGGACGCCGCGCTGGTCGACTATGCCGCCAGCCCGGCCGCTCTCGCCAGCGCGCTCAATCACCCGGACATCGTGATTGTGTCGAGCTTGAACGTTTGGCAAGCCCGCGGAAACGATCGCGACCGCCAGCTCGCATGGCTGGAATTTGCCGTCCCCGACTTTGCCCAGCGCCGGGCGCTCTGGGAGCACTTCCTGGGCGAGGCAGCCCTCAAGCCGGCGGGTATTGGGCAGGCGCCGGCGCTGGCGGAGGACATTGACCTGACGACCCTGGCCGGGCAGTTTCAACTCACCGCGACCCGGATCCGCGACACCGTCTTTGCCGCGCGCGACACGGCTCTGGCGGCGCCCCCCGCCGATGCGCTGCCGGTGATCACAAATACGACCCTGTTTGCCGCGGCCCGCGCCCACACCACGCCCAGGCTTTCCGGGATGGCCCGCAAGATCAGCCCGCGCTACAGCTGGAATGACATCGTTCTCCCCGACGATCAGCGCCAGATGCTGCGCGAGATCGTCGACACCGTCCGGTCCCGCCCGAAAGTGCTCGAGGAGTGGGGGATTGGCAGGAAGCTCACCGCCAGTGATGGCGTGACGGTGTTGTTTGCCGGGCCGCCGGGCACCGGCAAGACCATGGCCGCCGAGGTCATCGCCGGCGAGCTGGGGCTGGACCTGTACAAGATCGAGCTGTCCAATCTGGTCAGCAAGTTCATCGGCGAGACCGAGAAGAACCTCGAGCGCATTTTCAGCGAGGCCGAGAACGGCAGCGCCATCCTGTTCTTCGACGAGGCCGACGCCATCTTCGGCAAGCGCAGCGAGGTCAAGGATGCCCACGATCGTTACGCCAACATCGAGGTAAGCTATCTCCTCCAGCGCATGGAGACCTACGACGGGGTGACGATCCTGGCCACCAACCTGCGGGCCAATCTGGACGACGCGTTTACCCGCCGGCTGCAGTTTGCGGTCGATTTCCCGTTTCCCGACGAGCAGTACCGCCAGCAGATTTGGGAGTCACTCTTCCCGCCCGGCGTCCCGCGCGAGGACAACCTCGACCTGAGCCAACTCGCCCGCAAATACAAGCTTGCGGGTGGCGCGATTCGGAACATCATCGTGAGCGCGTCGTTTCTGGCGGCCAGTGATGGGGGCAAGGTGGGCATGCGTCACCTGTTGCACGGGGCTCGGCGGGAGATGCAGAAGATGGGCAGACTGGCCCAGGATTAAGGCGCGTCAAGGATCAAGGTCACCGGCCCATCGTTGACGAGCTCGACGGCCATGTCGGCCCCAAACACGCCGGTCGCGACCGGGCGCACGCCCTCCGCCACGAGGAGGGCCGCAAAACGCGCGATCAGTGGCGCCGCCATCTCGGGCCGGGCTGCCTGAATGAAATCCGGCCGGCGCCCCTTGCGGGCCTCGCCATACAGGGTGAACTGGGACACGACCAGCGCGCCCCCGCCGACATCGATCAGCGAGCGGTCAAAGCCGGACGGCCCGTCCAACGCTGGAAAGATACGCAATGACGCGACCTTCTTCGCCATCCAGGCCGCCTGGGCCTCGGTGTCGGCGTGGGTGACCCCGGCCAGCAGCAGGACGCCCGGGCCGATCTCTCCGGCCACGGCCCCGTTCACCCGCGCCAAAGCGCGCGTTACGCGCTGAAGGACGACACGCATGGAGGCGATTGTAGAGCGCCTGCGGACTACAATCCATCTTCCTATGACCTATCTTACCGATACCCTGGGCGCGGCCGAGGAAATCGCCCGCGGCGCCGGCGCGATCCTGCGCGAAGGCGCCCGGCTCGCAGATTTCAGCGTCGACTTTAAGTCCAGCGCCATCGACCCGGTCACCGAATACGATCGGCGCAGCGAGGCCTACATCGTGGGCGAGCTTCGCCGGCGCTTCCCAGGTGATCGCATCGTCGGAGAGGAAGGCGGGAACTATGCCCATCCCGAAGGCGTGACCGCTGAAACGGGCCGGCGCTGGCACGTTGATCCCCTGGACGGCACAGTCAACTTCGCCCACGGGCTTCCGATCTTCTCGGTCTCGATTGGGATGGAGGATGCGGCTGGTCTTGCGGTTGGCGTCGTCTACAACCCCATGACCGATGAGCTCTTCGCCGCCGCGCGGGGACAGGGCGCGACGCTGAATGGCAAACCGATTCGGCCATCCCGCGTGACCACGCTTGGGCGGGCGATGCTGATCACCGGCTTCCCCTACGATCGCCACACCAGCGAAGTCAACAACTTCGACAATTTTGTCGCCTTCAAGCGCACCGCTCAGGCCGTGCGCCGGCTGGGCTCGGCCGCGCTGGACCTGTGCAATGTGGCGTGCGGACGGGCCGATGGTTACTGGGAGCTGAAGCTGGGCGCCCACGACATGACCGCCGGCATCGTCGTCGTCCGCGAGGCGGGCGGGACGGTCACGGACTTCATCGGTGGGGCCGACCTGTTCGGCCGGCGCGAGGCGGTGGCCAGCAATGGCCTGATTCAGGCCGAGATGCTGGTCGTGCTCGCCGGCGTGTCGCGGATGATGACGCCGCCGCCGATGACCTCATCGCCCGAATAGACGACCAGACCCTGGCCGGGGGTGGCGTCGCGCTGCGGCTCGTCGAAATCGAAGACCGCTCCGCCATCGGCCTGCGGGCGCAGCCAGCCGGCTGCTTCCTTCGCCTTGTAGCGGATCCGGGCGGTCGCCCGCATGGCTTCAGGCGGCGGAACGTCCGCGCAATAGCTCATCGTCCGCACCCGGACCGTGCCCGCCCCGAGCTCGCGCAGCGGCCCGGCCACCACCGCGTTCCGGGCCGCATCCAACCGAATCACATACCAGGGCTCGGCGCTGGGCGTTGTCGCGTGGATCTCCAGCCCCTTGCGCTGCCCAACGGTGTAATACGGCAACCCGGTGTGCTGGCCGATCACCTCGCCGCGGGTGGTGACGATCGGGCCGGGCGTCGCGATTCCGGGCGCGTTGCGGGCGAGGAAGCCGCGATAGTCGCCCTGGGTCAGAAAACACAGGTCCTGGCTCTCCGGCCGATCGGCGGTGGGCAGGTTGAACTCACGGGCCAACGCCCGAACCTCATCCTTGACGTATTCGCCGCATGGGAACATGGCCCGGGCCAGATCGCGCTGGCCGAGCACATGCAGGACGTAGCTTTGATCCTTCTTCGGGTCGCGGCCCTTGAGCAGGCGGAAACGATCGGTCGCGGCGCCGCTGACCGCTGACTGCGGCCCGTCAACCCTCGCATAGTGCCCGGTCGCCATGTAGTCGGCTCCGAGGGCGATCGCTTTCTGCATCAAAAAGCCGAATCGGATCGAGCGGTTGCACGAGAAGCACGGGTTGGGCGTGGTCGCGGCCGCATAGCCATCGATCCACGGCTCGACCACCCGCTGTTTGAAAATGGTCTCGGCGTGGATGTCGTAGAACGGAATGCCGAGCTGACGGGCGATGGCGCGCGCGTCAATGACGGCCTCTGGCGCGCAGCAGCGATTGGTGTTGGGCTGGCCGAGGGCGTCGTTACCCTCCTCCGCCCACAAGCGCAGCATGATCCCGATGACGTCGTAGCCCTGGCGGACGAGCAGGGCCGCCGCGACCGAGCTGTCCACGCCGCCGCTCATCGCGACGACGACGCGGGTCTTCTTGACTGTCATGACGGTTGGGGTGTCGCCCTCAGCTCGAAGCCGACCGCCGAGCGGACTCGCGCGACGCACAGCGGCAGCGTCTCGAGCACCGCGTCAATGTCGGCCTCGGTCGTGCCATAGCCCAGGGTGATCCGCAACCCGCCCAGCGCCCACTCGCTCGGGATGCCCAACGCGACCAGAACCGGCGAGGGCTCCGGGCTGCCGCTCGTGCAGGCCGATCCGGTGCTGACCGCGATGCCTTCGATGTCGAGGGCCATCAGCAGCGTCTCGCCATCAATGTCCTTGAACGCGAAGCTGGTGTGATGCGGCAGCCGGCGGGCCGGATGGCCGGTCAAGCGCGAGTCCGGGACGCGGGCCAGCACTCCGGCGATCAGTTTGTCGCGCAGCACCGTGAGCCGGGCGGCCTCCGTTTCCCGGCGCCGGCTGGCGAGCTTGAGGGCGGCCGCGGTTCCGACCGCGCCGGCGACATTGACCGTGCCGGCCCGCCGATCACGCTCGTGGCCGCCCCCGGTGGCCGTGCTGACATAGGGCACCCCATCGCGGATGTAAAGCACACCCACGCCCTTTGGGCCATAGAACTTGTGCGACGACAAGGACATCAGATCGATGTTCATGGAATTCACGTCGATGGGCAGATAGGCCGGGCACTGAACAGCGTCGGTGTGAAAGAACACGCCCCGCTCGCGGCACAGCGCGCCGATCTCGCGGACCGACTGGAGCGTGCCGACCTCGTTGTTGGCCATCATCACGCTCACCAGACCGACTTCATCCGGGCGCGTGTCGAGCAGCCGCTGTACATCCTGTGGATTGACCCAGCCGGTCTCGTCGACCGGCAGCATGACGGTCTCGAAGCCAAACAGGTCTTGCAGTTGATGGGCGGTGACTTCGACCGCGTGATGCTCGGTCGGCGCCGTCACAAGGACGCGCCGCGGGCTGCCAGCGCGGCGCAGGGCGAGGTTGTCGCTCTCGGTCCCGCATCCTGTGAAGACGATCTCACTGGCCCGGGCGCCAATCGCGCAGCCGACGGTGTAGTGCGCCTCGTCCAGGGCGGCGGCCGCGTCGCGGCCGAAACTGTGCAGCGATGACGCATTGCCGAAAAACTCGGTGAGAAATGGGAGCATCGCCTCGCGCGCTTCCGGCGCGAGCGGGGTGGTGGCCGAGTGATCCAGATAGATTGGCATTTAGCCCGACATTGTAGAAGGCTTTGCTTAATGGAGGGCGTGTTTCGGTTTGCGTTTCCCTTCGCTCTTCCTTTCTTCGTAACTGCTCAGGCCCTGTGCGGCGCGCGACGCACCAGGCGACTGTCATTCCGAACGCGCCCCACTGAGCCTCAGCAGGCAATAGTGCGATGGGGCGCGTGAGGAATCCCTATGACCGATGGCGGGGGGACAGTGAATCGGCGTTCGCGCGCGTGAGCCGAATCTCTTTCCGGTGGGGTTGCGTCGCAGGGATCCTTCGACTTTGCGCGGGGTAAGGGCGGTCGTGGCTCTTTGCTGAGCAGCGCGGCGGAACGTCGGTTAACCCTTCGGGTGACCGCCGATACGACGCTCTTGGCCGCAACCCGATGTGCGGCCACCCGAAGGGTTATCGGACGTTCCCTACGACTACAGCCGCATGCTCATGACCTCGCTTTCGGCCGGGGCCGTGCGAAACTCAGGGTGACAGCCCTGGGGGCGCGTTCCGAATAACGGCAGCGCGGAGGCGCGGGTATTTTCGCGTCTTCGGCCTGAGCAGTTACCTTTCTTCTGCTACAGAAGTGACAGAGAACGGCGACGCCATAGAATGCGGCAATGCAGAACGCAGTAACCGCTCCCGGGGGGTGCGCGGCGATTGTGCTCGCGGCCGGCGCGTCCTCGCGTTTTGGGGCCAACAAATTGCTCCAACCCTTTGGCGTGGGCACGGTCTTGGGCGCCGTCCTCGCGGCGACGCTTGGGTCGCGCGCCCGGCCCGTTGTGGTCATCACCGGCCACGACCGCGAGGCGGTCGAGGCGGCCGTGGGGGCGGTCCGGGCGCAGCATGGTGCGCCCCGACGCTTGCATAACCCGGATTTTGCGGCGGGCGAAATGGCCTCGTCGATCAAGGTCGGCCTGGCATGGTTGCAGGCGAACGCGCCCGAGACGAAGTGGGTCCTGATTGTTCCGGGCGATATGCCCCGCCTTTCAGCGGCGATCCTCGACGCCGTCCTCGAGGCCGGCGCGGCGAGCGACGCCCTCATCGTGGCGCCCCGCTATCGCGGCGAGCGCGGGCATCCGGTCCTGCTCGCCCGCGCGATCTGGTCCGATGCGCTGGCGCTTCCGCCCGGCGCCCAGATGCGCGCGCTGCTGGGCGCTCGCGCCTCCGACGTTCACCTGTTTGACCTCGATGACGCGGGAGTGATTGTGGATGTGGATACGCCGGACGCGCTGCGGCGCGCGCGTCTGGGCGATTGGGATTAGCGACCCGGGGCTAAGTCGCCGTGGCTTGTTCCAGCAGTGGCCCGAGGTAGCGTCGATAGACTTGATCCCAGCTGTATTCAGCGCGAACGCGGACCGCCGCCCGATAAATCGGGTTGTCGCGCATCGCGCCGATCACTTTCGCGGCGACGGAGGCCGGGTCCTCGTCGGGCGAGAAATAGGTCGCTTCATCGCCGCCCAACGCGCGCAAGGGCTCGATATCGGAGCAGAAGACGGGCATTCGGCTTAGAGCGGCCTCGAGCAGCGGAAGGCCAAAGCCTTCCTCAAAGCTTGGCAGAAACAGCGCGTCGGCAATTCGGTAGAAATCGGCGATGATTTCATCCGGGATAAAACCTTCGCGCAGGTCCGCCAAAAACCATGCGGCATCGCGCAGACCCAGTTCGTCGCGCACCTGCCGCAACCGGCCGAAATAGTCTTTGTTTTTTGAGTTGTGCGGGCCAAGCGGGCCGGTGACCAGCAACATCGCGCCCGGGATGTGTCGCCGGATTTCGGCCAGGGCGCGGATGGCGAGCTCGATATTTTTCCGGGGTGTAATCCGGACCGGCAACAGCAGGAGAAGCTCGGATTCCAGCAGCCTCATCCGCGCGACCAGCCTGGCCGTATCCGGCTGGAGGCGGTGGAATCGGGCAATGTCGATGCCGTTGGGAACCACCGTGATGCTTTCGGTGGACAAGCCCGTCAGCTCGGACAGCTCGCGCTGACGCAGGGCGGATATCGCGACCTGAGTGACGCCGGGCCAGGCCGTGCGCAGAAGTTCCCACGGCTCGCCCGCGTGCAGCTCATCCGCATAGCGCGTCGTCGTCCCGGCCAGATCGTGATGCCACAGAATGAGCCTGGGAAAACCCGGCGCGCCCACAAGCGACCTCAACGCGGCGGTCAGCCCGAGATTCTTGTTGAGCGAGCACACATTGTGGGCGATCAGGATGTCCGTACCCGTCAGGAGCTCCAGAAGGGCCTGTCGAATGTCATCACGCAGCGCCGCATACCCGGGCGGGATCTGGCCGCGGTCCAGACCTTTCTTGATGTCCAACACTCGCGGATTCTGAGAGTCCAGAAGCGGCAAATGGACAAACGCGATATGCGGGTCTGTCTGGTCGCCGCGCCCGGCGACCAGACAGACGCTATGGTCGGCGCGCGCGAACTGTCGCGCCTGGTGGGCCATGACGCTCTCCACGCCCCCAACGACGGGCGGGGCCGAGTAATGGAGCAGGGCAACTTTCATACCGGGACGTCCTCGCCGGGGTAGCCGAAACAGTCCGCCAGCAGCGCCGCAAGACGCCGGCGCAAAACTGAAAAGGAGAAGTAGCGTTTGGCGAGCCGATAGTTCTTCTCGGCCCAGTCGCGGGAGCGGGCCTCATCAACAAGCAGCGCCCGCGTGTCGCGCAGGGTGGCGTCGCTGATGAAACCGTCGAATTCGACCACCTGGAATCCCTTTGGTTTGATATCGACGTCATAGATCGAATAGCGATTGACGATGATCGGACGCCGGTAATAGACGGCCTCCAAAAACGCGTTTCCAAAGCCCTCGATCGCTGACGGATAAGTCACCAGATCGGCCTGGGGGTAGATGTCGCCCAGGGTGTAGATTTTGCGGCCGTCCGGGGTGACGCCACGCTGATCGCGGACGATATCCGCTTCGAAGCCGACGTGGACGGTGAGAAAGTCGGCATACTCGCGAATGCGTTGCTCGTAAGCGCTGCCCTCATCCCCGCTGGCGTGCGAGATGATCAGCCGCGCATCGAAGCCCAGCCGCTTGGTCAGCTCAATCGCGTGCTCGATGCCCTTGCGCTGGATGATGCGGGTCGGCTGGAGCAAAAAGAACTCGCCCGCCTTCACGCCAAGATCCGCCCGGGCGGATTTCGCGTATTCGTCGATCGGTTGGGGCGGCGCCTCGAAGTTCATCACGTTCGGAATGACCTGGCACGACACCCCGATCCGGCGGGCCAGTTCTCCGGCCTGAACGGTATTGATGACGACATGGCGAATGGACGGCAACCGGGGCGGGAATGCCGCCGCAAGGTAGTCCTCGACGCAGTTCACCATGAAGCGCTGGCGCTCCCACGCAAAGTCGTGGTGGTGGGCGACGGTCGGTATGCCCGTCTCGGAGATGAATTCGGTCAGGGCCAGGCCCAGCGGAATATTAATCGGTATGGTCAGCGCGTTTTCGACGATCAGAAGATCAATTTCGAAGCTCCGGGCAAATCGATACAGCTCGTCCTTGAACGTCTCTTTGAGCGCCTCGATGCGCCGGGTCATGTGGGGCGGGCGGGTGTAGATCGAGAAGGTGTCCGGCCTCGGCCTCCCCAGGCGGTCGTTGATCTCGGCGGTGCCTTCGGGGTTGTAGGCAGTCTTGTTGATCTCGTCGATGTCCGGATGCCGGTAGAACATCTCTGGCGCAATCTGCCGGCGCCCGACAGGCCGGTCGCACTCGCCCGCAAGATAGTAGCAGGTATGCCCCATCTCCTCCAGGACCGAAGCCCATTTTTCAGTTTCAAGGGACACGCCGTCCGTACCGGCGAAACGGGTTGAGACGAAACCGATCCGTTTGGTCAGGGGTTGTTCAGTTGTCATGGGACGCTCGCAGTTTGCTCCTGCGCGCCAGCGCGGCGCCGGCGATATTCTGGAATCTGATTCATTGGCGGGCGCTGGCGCTCGTGGATGGCCACTTCCTCGAGATAGTAGCCCTTGTCTTCGATCCGCAGAATTTTCATGCTGCGCTCGATGGCGCGGACGGCGCTGCCTTCCTGCCGGTCTTGCAGATGATGCATGAAGACCTGCAGCAGGGCAAACGACATCCGGCTCAGCGCGTGCAGCTCCTGGTTGCGATGGACGCGCTCCTCGAGATCGACCTGGGCGATGGCATCGAGCCCAAACGCTTCGAGCAGGTCGAGCAGCAAACCCGTTTCGACGCCATAGCCTGAGTAGAACGGCACGCGCTCGAGCGCCGTCCGGCGGCCGGCGTATTCGCCTGACAGGGGCTGGACCAGGCCCGACAACTCGGGAAAGTACAGATTGATCATTGGCCGGGCCAGCAATTCGGTGACGCGGCCCCCGCCCGAGGCCTGCAGTTTTCCATCCACATTGATGGGCCGCTGGTAGAAGCCTTTCACATACTGGATCTGGGGCCGGGCCAGGAGCGGACCCAGGATGCCATACACAAAGCGCGGGTCGGGATTCTCGATGTCGGTGTCAACCCAGGCGATCAGATCGCCCTTCAACGCGTGCAGGCTCTTCCATAGCGCCTCGCCCTTGCCGCGCCGGGCGCCGAGTCGGGTCAATACCTTCTGATGGATGAGCCACGGGATGCCATACGATTCCGCGATTTCCCGTGTTCGATCGGTGGAATTGCTGTCGATCAGGACGATTTCATCCAACAACGGCGCGTCGTCCATCAGCGGGCGTTTGATCGCTTCGATGACGCGCGCAATGGTCGCCTCCTCGTTCAAGGAGGGCAGTCCAAGGCTGATCGTCAGGCCGTTCCGCCGTTTGAGGTCGATCAGGCGCCCGATATCGGCAAACTCCGCGCAGTGAAAGGTGTTTTGGGCGAACCATTTGTCGACCTTGACCGATGTGGAAATCTGCGCCTGCGCCTGCGGCGCGGCCGCGGGAAAGGTCAGCGGCGCCTTTGTGCGCATGACGATCGTGGTCACGTCATCGCGGGCCAGCATGCGCTCAGCGAGCTTGCTGATTGGCGCGCCGGGCGCGGCGCTCGCGCCAATGATGACGATCTGATGGCTGGCGAGTTCGCGCCCAATCGCCTGCCCGGCTTCGCCGACCACTTGAATCTGGCGCGTGAATTCGGGATTTTCACCCACCAGCGTTTCATATCGCTCGCGCATAGCCTCGTCCAGCGGGCTGCCGCCGTCGAGTACATGCATGAGGGTGATCTCGGCGCGCAGGCTGCGCGCAAGCTGGATGGCCAGCCGCTCGGCCAGTCGCGAGAATGATCCGCCGCGAACCGGGAGCAGTATCCGGCGCGTGCGCTGGCGGCGGCGCGCAGGATGAACCAGGGCGATGTCGGACGGCGGGTTTTCAAGCGCGGCCGGCAGGTCGATGTTGAGATAACGCCGGGTGTTGTGCCAGGGCAGGAGGAGCAGATCGTCGACGCTTGCCCGCGCCTGGATCAGTCCGACGATGTCCGGCCACGGATCGCGGGCGATCACATCCACTTCCATCCGCTTGCATCGGGCGCACGTGTCCGCCAGGGATTCGAGCGTCTGGCGCAGCACTTGAGCGGGCCGGGCGGCCGCGCTGATTGGGTCGGCTTCTCTGACGCGGGTTACGCCGAGCAAATGCAATTGCGAAGGCGACTCCTCCCCACCCAGAAGCCCTTTGCTGAAGTCAAACAGCTTCAATGTTCGCGCGTGGTGCAGGTCGCCCAGCGGAATGATTACGTCAAAGCGGCGCTCGGAATCGATAAAATTCGACGTACTCACGGCTTATTACTCCTGGCGATTGCCGCCCGAGCGGCTGGCAATACAACGCACGCCTGATTGGCCCGCGCGACATGGACACCTTTGCGCGTGTCCAGACAGGTGATCGCGCCGTTGTCCAGGTCAAACCAGACCTGACTCCGGTGCGGAGGGGGCAATCCGAGCGCAATAGCCATGATCTGGTTGTAGAACCCAAGGTGGGTGATCAGGGCGATGGTGTCTTCGGCGTGCCGCGCCAGCAGGCTTTCCCACACTTGCCGCGCGCGAGTGGGTCGCGCGTCGTCGTCTTCAAACGGGCGGAACCACCATCCCGCGTCGCCTATATCCGGCGGCAGGCTGAGCTGCGGGAACTGCCGGGCAAAGAAAGCGCGACCCTTGCCCGGGCGAGACACAAACGCCGACGTCGCTTCGTCCTCCACGTACAGGCCGCCAACTTCATGGGTGTCGACCCAGGCGACGAGCGGCGCGCCCAACGCCGGCGCGACGATGGCGCCCGTCTCCGCTGCCCGCAGCATCAGACTCGTATACACGCGGGTGATCCCGGTCGGATGCCATTCGGGATCAGGCCAGGCCCCGAGATTTTCCGCCACCTGCCCCGCCTGCGCGCGGCCCACATCGGTCAGGGCCGGATCGTCGATCCGCACACGCCGGATTCCAGACGCATTCCATGTCGCGTTGGAGACCGACTGGCCATGTCGAATGAAGAATAACTTCATCGCTTACACGTCGCAGGTCGCGAACGCCGCGCCCAGCGCGGCAACCGGATCACCCAACGGACTGAACTCATGACCGAGGTAGCCCGTGTAGCCGGCCGCCGAGAGCGCCCGGGCGATCCCCCGGTAGTTGAGTTCCTGGGCAAGATTGGGATCGGAGAAGTCATGCCGGCCCGGGTTGCCGGCTGTGTGGGCGTGGCCGATCCAGGCCAGGTTGTCGCGCATCGTGCGGATCACATCGCCCTCCATGATCTGCATGTGATAGATGTCGTATAGCACTTTGACCGCCGAGCTGCCGACGCGCCGGCAGACATCGACTCCCCAGGCGGTGTGGTCGCACTGGTAGCCCGGGTGGTTGACCTTGCTGTTGAGCAGCTCGATGTTCAGGCTCACCCCGCGGGCCTCGGCTTGGGGCGCCACGAGACGCAGGCATTTGGCGCACGCCTCGCGGGCGTCCTCGTCGGTCTTCCCGTCGTTCACGTTGCCGCTGAAACAGATCAGTCCGGGGATGCCGTGATCGGCGGCCAGGTCAATGCTGACCCGCAACTCGGCCGCGATCCGGGCGTGGTTGGCCCGTTTATTCATCCCATCCTTCAGGGATTGGTGCCCGCACATGCTGGCAATGACAAGGCTCGCCGCGCGCGCGGCCGCGCAGACCTCGGAAAACGATGCGCCATTTTCGTCGCGCTGCCACAGCTCGACGGCCGGGTAACCGATGGCGCGGGCGGCCTCGAACAGGGCCTGAAGCGGCATCCCGGCCGGGCGGTAGTTGGGGAAACAAAAGGATTGTTTGATCATTTTTCTTCCGGATAGTCGAGGACGATCTTCATCGTCTCGGCGGGTTGGGTGTCGATCAGGGCATAAGCGGCCGCAGCGTCGGCGTACGCAAAACGGTGGGTGACCATTGGCCGCCAGATCAGGCGGCCGGCTTCGAGCAGCCCGAGAGCCGTTTCGCGCAGGCGCTGGAGCGTCCACATCGGGTGGCAGCGCAGCGGATTGCCCCAGACCGGCATCGAGCTGATCATCTGCGGTCGATTGTGATGCCATTCGGCCCCAAGCTCCAGCCCGGTCTGGCCGGTCTTGTAGTAGCCCGCGCAGGCCACGATCCCGCCCTGCTGGACGCTCCGAATCGCCGCTTGCAGGCCACTGTACGCCCCGCTGAATTCGATGGCCGCGTCCACGCCCTTGCGCCCGGTCAACCGTTTAATTTCGAGCCCGGCGTCGCAGTCGCGCGGATTGAGCGCAATGTCAGCCCCCATCCGGCGGGCAAGCGCCAGCCTCGTCTCGAGGACATCGACGACGATCACCTGGGTCGCTCCCTGCAGCCGGGCGATCTGGGCGGCCAGAAGCCCGAGGACCCCGCAGCCGAAGACGGCCACCTGATCCCCAACTTTGACCTGCGCGTCGTGGACGGCGGCCAGGGCGAACAGGGCCGGGTCGGTGAACAGGGCGCCCTCGGCCGGCAGTCCCGGCGCGAGCGCGAACAGGTCCGCCTCGGCCATCGTGTTGGTCGGCTGATGGAACATACTGCCGTGGGCGAGATCGCCGGGCTTGAAGCGAGTGACATCCGGGCCGATCTCGCTCACCTCGCCGACCGCCCACGATCCCAGGCCGACCGGGTAGAAGGGCTTGTCTGAATTGCGCGGAACGAAGGCCCGCCACTCCTGGTCGAATTCGCTGGTCCGGAAGGGCGTGGCGCCGGTGTAGAGGGCCATCTCTGTGCCCTGCTTGATCCCGCTGATGCGGGTGCGCAGCCGGACCTGATGCGGCAGCAGGGCCGGCTCTTCATATTCGCCAAACTGAAGCGTTCGCGGGGCGGAAACTTGGAACCTTGTAAGCATGGTTTCTCGGTCGAGATATCTTGAGACGTTAGTCACTTCGAGCCATGTCCATCGTAAGCGCAGCCCAGCTGTGCGGATGCGAGCCGTGACCCTGGCCGGTGAGCGGGTTGTAATACTTATACGGGCCGCTCTCGGCCACGAGGGCGATGGTGCGGGCCGCAAGTTCGGCTGCGAGGTCGGAGAACCCATACCGGCGCAGCCCCATCCAGACCATCCAGTTCACCTGAACCGATACATTGCTGCGCCAGTAGCGGGTAGGGTCAAAGGCGGGATGTTCGGGCGGGAGGATCGACAGGACGTACGGCGTGCGGCCCAGGGCGGTCTCGATCCGGCCGGCCATGGCGCGGGCCTGGTCGGGGGTGGCGCACCCGCCGAAGAGGGTCACAAACTGCTGGGCGCCGCCGTCGGGATCGCGCCGGCGGTCCATCCATTCGTGGAAGGCGCAGATCGCCGAATAGAGCGCCTGCAGATGCAGCCCGGCCTCGGCCGCCGGCACGCGCTCGGCGACGGCAATGGCAGCGATGGCGACCAGCGGTGGCTGAGTGATGATGCTGCGCGTCGGGTTGCCCCACAGCGCCTCAGCCCCGCCGTCCCAGTAGGTCATGTGGGGGAGCATCCCGGCGTCGGGACCCTCGGTATAGGCGTGGGCGACGACGGCATCCAGCTCGTCCCAGGCCATGGCCGGATCCAGCCAGCGCAAGGCAATGGCGTGGAAGCACGAATCCCACAGCCACTGCTGTTCATAGGTCGATGGCGCCGGACGGGTGTAGCGGTAGGTTCGGCCGTTCCACGTTGGCGTGACACGGTTCTGCCGTAGGAGCGCCTCGGCGGCGCGGGTGATGTCGTCGGTCATGGGGCTCCCAGGGTGGATTCGCGCGCAACCAGGTCGGGTTGGAGGACGATCTGGCGCTCTGCGATCGGCTCGCCTTTGATAAGCGCGATCAGCATCCGCACTGATTCGCGGGCGATGTTGTAGGCGGGCTGAATCAGGGTCGTGAGCGGCGGGCTGGCGTGCGCGCCGTCGTCGATGCCGTCAAACCCGGCGACGGCGATGTCGCGCCCAACCTGCAGCCCCAGCTCGGTCGCGGCGCGCATCGCGCCGAGGGCGGTCATGTCGTTCATCCCGATCAGCGCGGTGGGGCGGGGCGCAATGGCCAGCAACTGCAGGGCGGCCTGGTAACCGCCCTGGCGGGTCAGGTCGCCGGCCGCGACAAGGGCGCGGTCAAAAGGGATACCGGCCTTGCGCAGACCGGCCCGGTAGCCGGCCAGCCGGTCGCTCTGTGAGCGCAGATTGGGCAGGCCGCCGATATAGGCGATCCGGGTATGGCCGAGGCCCACCAGGTGGGCGACCATCTGCATGAAACCACTCCGGCTGTCAACTTCGATGAAGGGGTAGGCGACCTCGCCGATCTCGCGGCCGTTGGCCACAAAGGGCAGGCTATGGCTCAGCAGAAACCGGGCCCGCCAGTCATGGGCGCGCATCCGGTTCAGGACGAAGCCGTCCACCCGGCGCCCGCGTGCCCAACGTTCGTAGATGGGCTGTTCCTCTTCCTGAGTGGCGACACTGACCAGCAGGTCGAGCTGGTGGCGGGTGGCTTCGTCCCCCAGCCCGGCGATGAACTCGCTGAAATACGGATCGGCAAAGGCGCGCGAGCCGCCCTCGAGCTTGCGGGTGACGGGGATGACGAAGCCAATGGCGTCGGAGCGCTGGCGGCGCATCTGGCGGGCCATGTGCGAGGGCGCATAGCCCATCTCGCGGGCGGCCTTCTCGACCCGGGCGCGGGTGACGGCGGCAACATCGGCGTAGCCGTCGAGGGCGCGCGACACGGTCGTGATGGAGAGATTGAGCCGGGCGGCGACGTCCTTGATGGTGACCGGAGGCATAGGCGTACGACCTTTCGCTTTGGCGACGAGCCAAAACGTTTTGGATTGCGCTATTCTACGACGGGCGGCGGGGGTGTCAAGACCGTCTCATGCGGAGGCGCTCGTGGGAAGGGGTACCATGACCTTCATGCGCCCGACCCCGCGCCTGCTTCTGATCGCCCTCATTGCATCGGCCTGCGCCGCGCAGCCGACGGCCGCGCCGCCAACGATTACGGCAGCCCCGCCGCCGACCCTGGCCCCGACGGCGACGCTCGTCCCCACTGCCACGCTTGAGCCCACCGCCACGGCGATCCCGAGGCCCTCGCCTACCCCCGACTCGCGCCCGCAAATCAAGACCCCGGCCTGGTTCAACGACGCCATCGGCTACGAGATCTTTCCGCGAAGCTTCAGCGATAGCAACGGCGACGGGATCGGCGATCTGAAGGGTATCGAGCAAAGGCTGGATTACATCCAATCGCTCGGCGCGACCGTCGTCTGGCTGACCCCCTTTTACCCCTCGGCCAGCTACCACGGCTATGACGTCGCCGACTACCTGACCGTCAACCCCCAACTCGGCACCGTCGACGACTTCAAGGCCCTGGCCGCGGCCATGCACGCTCGCGGGATGAAGGTGATCGTCGACTATGTCGCCAACCATTCGGGCAGCGCCCACCCGTTCTTCAAGGATGCGTATCGCAACCCCGGGAGCAAATACACGTCCTGGTACCAGTTCAACAGCGACAACACCGCCTACGCCTCGTTCTACGGCGTGCCGGATCTGCCCAACTGGAACCACGACAACCCCGAGGTCGACGACTATTTGATCAAGGCCGCCCTGTTCTGGATGGACCTTGGCGCCGATGGCCTGCGCAGCGATTATGCGTTGGGCGTGAAGGAGTCGTTCTGGCAGAAGCTGCGGGCGGCGGTCAAGGCCAAAAACCCCGAGGCGGTGTTGCTGGGCGAGGTGTGGGACACCCCGTTCAAGCTGCGCGACTATTTCGGGTATGGCTTCGACGCCCTGTTCGACTTCCCCTTCTACGGCGCGCTGACAGGAAATAAAGATGCCAACGACGACGCGATCCTGGGTGGCAAGCTGCCGGGGACCGGGCTGAACTCGGCCCTCAAGGTCGCCCAGCGCCTGTATCCCCGCGGCGCGCAGATTGTGCGCTTTGCCAGCAACCACGACACCAACCGGATCGCCAGCGAGACCAGTGGCGATCCGAAGCGGATGCGCCTGGCCGCCGCCACCCAGCTGCTCCTGCCCGGCACACCCTTCATCTACTACGGCGAGGAGATTGGGATGCGCGGCAATAAGGGGCCTGGGCCGATCTACGACGAGTACCGCCGCGAGCCGATGGACTGGCGGGCGGCCGAGACCGGGCCGGGGGTGGCAACCTGGTTTAAGCCGGCCAACCGCAACAACAAGCCTAATGACGGCGTCTCGGTCGAAGAACAAGAGGCGGATCCGGCCTCGCTGCTCAACGACTACCGCAAGCTCAGCCAGCTCCGGAGCAAGACGCCGGCCCTGCGCGGCTCGGAATTCCAGGTCCTTGAGCGGGATGACCTTGGCCCATGCGGCGACGCCTGCTTTGGCGTCTGGCGCTGGTCGGGGACGGACGTCTCGCTGATCCTGATGAACTTCAGCCTGAGCGGGCAGACGGTCGCCGTGGACCCGGCCGGGTCGCCGGTTGCGCTGGCGGGCGCGCGCGCGCAGGCGTGGGGCGATGCCGTGAGCGGCAATAGCTTCGCCCTGGCCGCGGCCGGCGTCGTCGTGTTCCACTGGGTTGGGCGCTAGACAGTCCGTCCACGCGATCAACGAAATGCCCTATACTCTCGGACCATGCCCTCAAATCGCGTCCGCGCCGACCATGATCAACTCGCGCAGATTTCGCGCGGGTTTCAGTCCGAAGCCGACAACGCGCAGCGCATGACCCAAAGCGTGCGCCAGGCGATGGACACCCTCCAGGGTGGCGATTGGGTTGGACCCGGGGCGACCGCTTTCTACGCCGAGATGAATGGCGAAGTGCTGCCCAGCCTGCGCCGGCTGTCCAGCGCGCTGGGCGAGGCTGCCCGCGCCACGCAGCAGGTCAGCGGCATCCTAAAACAGGCCGAGACTGACGCCGCGGCCGTGTTGCGCCGGCAGTCTGGCCCCGGCGGTGGCGGCGATGCCGGCGGGGGCGGACTGACCGGTATCCCCTTCATCGACTCGGCTATCGACAACCTCGCCAAGACCTTCAAACTCAAGGGCAAGTTCACCTCCGGAAAGGGCTTCGAATTCGGGGTCGATCTGTTCAGCGGCGCCCTCGCGAAGGGCGAGTTCTTCGACGGCTATGGCAAATGGGAGGCCGGCGGCGGGCTGGCCGGGATCGGCCTCAAAAAGGTCGATGGCAAGTGGCTGCTGGGCGGCGCCGCCGAGGTGTATGCCGGGCGGGTCAAGGTCGAAGGCACCATGGTCGGCGACCAGGACCTTGGCTGGACCGGCGGGGTCGATGTGAAAGTGCTGCAGGCCAAGGCTTTCGCCGGCTACTACGATGGCTCGGTTGGGGCCGAGGCCGGGGTCAACCTCGCGTCGATCAAGGGCGAGACCGGGGTGAACGTGGCCGGCGTCAACGTCGGCGTCAACGCCGAAATCGGGCTGAAACTCGAACTCGGTCTCACCATCGGCAAGAACACCAAGGTCAAACTCGGGCCCTTCTCGTTTGGAATCAGCTTTGGCGGCGCCAAGAAGTAGACACACACCTATGAACTCGGGGTTGACCATCGTCGTCGTCGGGCTGCTGGCGTTTGCGTTGATCGCGGGCGTGCTGCTGGCCACCAATCGTTCGGCGCGCCAGCCGTCCAGCGGTGAGACGTGGCGGGCTTTCGCCCAACAGACCGGCGGCGCGTATTCCGAAAACCCGATCGGCCGGGCGCGCAAGGTGGCGCTCACCGAACGCGGCTGGCCGCTGACCCTTGAGGCGTGGAGCACGCTCGATGGCCCCGGCGACAGCATTCAGTCGTATACCAAACTTCTGGCGCAGGGATCCTTCGCGCCGGTCGCGCCGTTTGACCTGCACGTCGAATCGCGCCTGGCCGGGGTGCCGTCGATCACACTGACCCGACGCGGCGGAGAGGGCTTTCAGACTGGCGACTCGGACCTCGACGCCGGATACGCGGCGCGCTCGACGGACCCGGCCCGCGCGGCGGCGCTGTTGCGCAACCCCGCGGCGCGCGTCCTGCTGCTGCGCCTTAACACGAGCGAGGCGTATCTGGACGTGGCGGCCGACGGTGGGCGGTGGGTGGTCCGTTTTGGCGATGAAGACGCGCCGTTGAACATCGCCCGGCTGGACGATGCGCGGCGGCTGATCACGGCCGTCCTGGATGGACTTGAGGCGAGCGGGGCTGCTCGCAAACCATAGGGGCAATCATGCAGATCAACTTCTCCCGGGCGGAATTCTTCACGCTGGCGGCGCTGATGCGGGCGAGCGGCATTATTGGGCTGGACCCCAGCCGCCTGTTGCCCGAGACCGCGGCCGAAAGGCAGGCGCTCTACGCCGCCGGCGAAGCGAGCCTGCTCAAGCGCAAGCTGCTGCGATTGTCGGGCGGCGAGGCCCAACTCGACGAAAACGTGATGCGCCTGATGGGGGCGGTCGTCGGCCCGCAAACGGCGCTGGTCACGGCGAAGACCCTGCCCAACGTCGGGCAGCAACTCTTTCTGCACTATGGCCTGGCCGGCGTCTATGTCGAGCAGACCTTCCCCGACGAGCAGACCCACCGGCTGGCGGACGTGGGGGATGGCGCCGCGCTGCGCGATCGGCTGCAGGACATTTTCCCTCTGCCGGGCGCGGGAGCCGGCGCGGCTGGCTTCGAGCTCGACACGGCCGCCATGCTGGCCGCTTACAATTTCATCCGCGATGGCAGCGACGCGGAGGGTCTGGAGGCGCTGGCCCAGAACGGCCCCATTGATGACGCCCGGCGCGCCTTTTTCGCGTCGATCAAGGCGATGCAGTATTCGGGCACCCTTGGGCTGATCCAGATCGTCCCCGACCAGGAGAACGAGGCGCGCGAGCTCGCGCTGGTGTCCGGCGCCGGCCAGGCCTGGCTGATGATCGGCGGCGAGGACGGCAAGAGCCGGATCGGCGCGACCGACGCGGCCGGCTTTGCAAGAGTGATGGACACCCTGCTGGGCGCCTTGGTCTCGTAGGGGACCGCGCCGATTTGCCCCCATCCTGATGCGCAATGGCAGAACGTAAGATTACTGGAGAACCTTATGCCCTGCGAAATATTCTGTGACCAATACCCCCAACCTATCGCCAACCGATCTGGATGCCCGCCTGCAAGCGGCCGGCGTGATTGACCAGGCCAGCTTCGAGGCCGCGCTCGCCCGCGACCCGGAGCTCCGCGCGGCGGTCGAGGCGCAGCAAGTGCTGTTGATGAGCCTGATCCGCGAATTCGTCGCCGTCGAAGACCCCGATCAGATGGAGGCCTTCTGGCGCGTCGTTCCCGCCGAGATTGAGGATCCTATCATTCAGGCTGTCGCGCGATTGATCGATCAGGCTCGCGCGGGCGGGGACATCCAAACTGCGGAGAATCTCGCGGCCAAGCTCGCCGACTTCCAGCAGATTTGCGAGGAAGCGCAGGCCGAGCAGCAGCCATCCGGATCGCCGGTCGTGGATGCGCTGATCGAATTCGTCAACGCGCCGGACGAGTCCACGGCCCGGGCCGTGTATGAGGCGAACACCGGCCTCCTCATGCCTCTGGAAGCCCGGGAGATATTAGACGAGAACATCGAGGGCGCGACCGATGCTGAATTCCGGCAGCACCTCGCGGAGCGGGCCGCGCTGCTGCGCGAGCTGCGCGGCGAAGTGGCGTAGCTGTTCGCGCCAGTCGAAGGGATGGCGCAATCCCGCATCGTCCAATGCTCGGAGTACCCTGGCTGGCCGAAGCCTAAGCTCCAACGACCACGCCAATCGAAACCCGTAAATAAGGTAATATGGGTTTCATGAAGACAACGATTGAATTGCCCACGCAATTGCTCCGGAAAGCCAAATCACTTTCGGCCGAGCGCGGCGAGTCTCTGAAGGAGTTCTTCGCAGAGGCTATCCAGGCCCGGATTGACCAATTGCGGGCTGGCGCCCAGCCCGAGCCGCCCCAGCCCCGCTGGATGGCTCACTTTGGGGGCCTCGCGCAGTTCCGGCCCGAGATCGAGGCCATGCAAAAAGACATCGAGGCCGCCTTTGAGCAAATCGATCCCGAGGACGCGAAGTGATTCTGGACACAAATGCCATCTCCGCGCTTGGGTTTGGCGAACGCGCTATCGCCACAGTTGTTGCGAAGCACTCGACCTTGTATGTGCCGACGGTGGTTCTGGGCGAGTACCGCTATGGAATCCTGGGCTCGGCAAAACGAGTCGAGACCGAACACTGGCTGAATTTGTTCCTGAGTGATGTTGAGATCCTGGATGTTCGTCAGACCACGGCGATCCGATATGCGGTCATTCAGCGCGCATTGCGGTCGGCCGGGACGCAGATTCCCACCAATGACGCGTGGATCGCCGCGCTCGCGCTTGAGCACGACCTTCCGCTGCTGAGCCGCGACGCGCACTTTGATGCAGTGAAGGGTTTGCGCCGGGCGAGTTGGTAAGCGGCGCCGCCTCAGCGACAATAGGCGGATGGAACCGATCGTCCTCGACCGTTCCGAGTTTGTGGCCCTGGCGGCTCTCATGCGCGCCGACAACATCATCGGTGTCGACGCCAGCCAGTTGTTGCCGGCCTCGCCCGCTGAGCGACAGGCCCTCTATCTCGAAGGCGAGAAGCGCCTCATCGCGCGCGATCTTGCCCGCCAAACACCTGATCGCAAAATTCAGTTCGAACAGTCTCTGCTGGCCATGGCCCGGGCCCTCACCCAGCCGCGAAGCGCTGTCGTGACGATCCGCCATCGTCCAGGCCTGGGGCAGCAGCTTTTCCTGTACTACGAGCGGGAGGGGGCCTGGGTGGAGCAGACGCTCCCCGATGAGCGCGCGCACAGGCTGGCCGAGATCGGCGCAACCGATGCGTTGCTGGTCCAACTGCTTGATCTCTTTGACTTCCCGGCCGCGGGCGGGGACGGCGAGAGTTTCCTGCTGGACGTCGCCGGCTTCGTGAACCTGGCCCGGGCCGCCCGCGAGGGGGTGATCGTGGATGCCGGCGCAGCCGGCGCGTCTGATCCCGCTGCGTTTGATAGCCTGGACGAGGCCTTTGTGACCGGCGCGGCGAATGGCACGATCGCCATGCTCCCCATCCGTGACGGCCACCCGCTCGAGACGCTCGAGATCGCCCTCGCCCGTGGTCGCGACGAGAGCTGGATGATCGTCGCCGACGACGAAACACCCGGCAAGGTCCGCGCATACCGCAGCGATCGAGATGCCCTTGCCGCGGCGCTCACGACGATGCTCCGGTCGATGGAACTGGCGACATAACACAGCCGCAACCGCCTCTCAGTTTTCATCCGCCCTTAACCCCCGCTGGTATAGTTATTCGGCGCATCCAGACCCAAGACGATCTCGGGACACTCGACGATGACCGTGGCAGAACCTCTGCTGTGGCGCTGCGAGTCGCAGGGGATGCGTTCTCGTTTTTTCTGGAGACCTGAATACGCGTGTTCGAACAGCGCGAAGAACAAGACAATGGCAATTACTGGATTTGCAACACAGGATGCCGCCGATTTCCGCTCCGCGCGGGAGAAGGCCTTCCTGCGCTCAGTACTATCCTTCCTTATCGGCAAGAAACGCAAGCTGATGGCCTGGGATGAAGTCGCGGACAAGCTCAGATTACGCGGCATGGTCTCGCGGGGTGTGCAGCCCGTGCCGGTCGATCATGTCGTCGGCAGTGTCGGCCGGTATCGCGACTTCGACGATGCCTTTCTGCCGGCCAGCAATGACCTCAGCGAGCGCTGGCGCCGGATCAACCGAGCTTTCTACGAGGAGGTCAGCCTGCCGCCGGCCAAACTCTACAAGGTCGGCGACGTCTACTTCGCCCTTGACGGCAATCACCGCATTTCGGTGGCCAAGGAGCGCGGGATCAAGTTCATTGACGCCGAAGTCATGGAAGCCATCACCCGGGTGCCGGTGACCGAAAACGACATCAACGCGGACAAACTCGAATTGCTGGGCGAGTATGCCGAGTTTCTCGAGCGCACCTGCCTCGACAAGCTCCGCCCCGGCCAGAGCATCCGGTTCTCCATCGGCGGCGGCTACGACCGGCTGATCGACCACATCGCCACCCACCGCTACTATATGGGTCTCGACCTCAAGCGCGACATCAGCGAGGACGAGGCCGTCATCGACTGGTATGACCAGGTCTATCTGCCCATCATCGAAGCGGTGCGCGTCCAGAATGTCCTCGACGCCTTCCCGGGCCGGACCGACGCGGATCTCTATTTGTGGGTGATCGATCACCAGCATTACCTCAAGGAGTCGGGTATCGATCCAGACATGACCCCCGAAGAGGCCACTACGGACTACGCTGAGCACTTCAAGCCGCCAGCCCTCGGCCCCATCGCCCGCGCCCGCGAGGCAGTCGAGCATCTCGTGGAGCACTTGCGGGATGACATCACGGATTGAGCCATGAGCCATGAGCCATGAGCCGTGAGCGCGAACTTGCTCACGGCTCATGGCTCATGGCTCATGGCTCGTAGCGATAGAATCCCCTCAATGCCTCTCCCCTCCTTTGAGCGCGGATTCGCGCTGCTTCAGCACCGCTTCCCCCACCTCGTGTTGCCCGGGCCGCTGGTCGAGTTCATCCGCATCCAGGAGGCGAGCGGCCATGTCCTGATCCGCACCGGCACCGGCGAGCGCCTTGACGCGTTTCTGACCCGCCACGAGATACCCATCCATGTGATCGAGCGGCTGCTCACGCCCGAGGGGCGCCTGCGCCCGCGGCTGGACTACGCCGCGCTGCTTCGCCTCACCCCAGACGCGCTCTTTGCGTATTTGCTGGACCAGTTTGCGGCGGTTTTTGACCTCCAGCAAGTTGCGCTCGACAGCGAAACCGTGACCGGCTTCAACGCCCACGGCAGTCCGCATGTGACCAATGTCGCCCGCAACGCCCTGACGCTGGTCCGGGGATTCGATCCCATCAAAGCGAACAGCACGCTCGAGAAGGAGGCCGTGATCGGCGGGCTGATGCATGACATTGGCAACCTGATCGGGCGCAAGCTGCACGGCCTGTATGGCGTGTATCTGATGACCCAGTTGTTCGAAAACGTCGACGCGGATCGGAAGACGCTGGATAGCTACACGACCGCGCTGGAGATCGCCCTCTTTCACGAAGTCGAGTTTGGCTCGGAGCACGCCCTCTTTCCACGGCTCAACCCGGCCACCCTGGCCGTCATCATCGCCGACAAAACCGACGTAAGCTTCCGCCGGGTGAGTGCCAAGTCAAATGTATCCGAGGCGATGCGCGACGCGCACGTGCTGGTCAATCTGCTGGTGGCCGACTCGGCCATCGCGCGCGAGGCCGGGCCGCAGGGACGCTTCAACTGGCGGGTCGATTTCCGCAGCAAATTCGATCTCGAGCAGTTTGACGTTTTCTCCAGCCTGCTCAAGGCCACTGGGCGGGTGCGCTACCCGCAAGAGTGGACGGCCCTCTACGAAGAGAGCAACATTGAATACCTGTTCGTATTTCAGTCGACGTTTCTGACGATCTACCTGTCGCGGCTGTATCTCACCCTGCGGGCCGTGTTCGCGATGTTCCCGTCAGTCAACGAGTTTGTCTTCGTCGTCGACGACGCCGAGCGCAGCGTCAGCCTGACCCGCATCTTCAGCCGGGCCAATTTCAGGCAGCAGATTCAGACGCTGGGCAAGCTCTTCTACCGCGACCAGTGGCCGACCACAGTCCTCTTTCACGCCGTGGGCCGGGATGCATGAATGCTGAATGCAGAATTCAGAAAGGAATCCTGACGAACGCCTTTCTGCATTCTGTATTCTGCATTCTGACAATTTGGAGACAAAAACAGTCGATGCGCTCCGGACCCGCGAAAGGTAAAATGACCGCGGGAGGAATCCATGCCAGATATCAGCAAAGTGGTCCTGCTGACCAACGAGTATCCCCCGCACGTGTATGGTGGCGCAGGCGTGCATGTCGAATACCTGAGCCGCGAACTTTCCAGGCTAGTGCCAGTCGAGGTGCGCTGCTTTGGCGAACAGGATTCGCACGAGCCCAATCTGCGCGTCAAGGGATACGGCGCATGGGCCGACGCAAAGAAGGACACCGATCCCCGCTTCGGCGGGGCGCTGGATGCCTTGAGTCGCAGCCTGAGCATGGCCAGGGACACGATGGATGCCAGCGTCGTGCACTGCCACACCTGGTACACCGATATGGCGGCTTTCCTGGCCAAGAAACTGTGGGGTATCCCGCTGGTGCTGACCGTGCACTCGCTGGAACCGCTTCGGCCATGGAAAGTCGAGCAGCTCGGCAATGCCTACCACCTCAGCAGTTGGATGGAGCGAACCGCCATCGAGGACGCCGATGCGATCATCGCGGTGTCGCAGGAGACGCGCAACGACGTGCTGCGCTGCTTTCCGGCCGTGTCCCCCGAGCGCGTGCGCGTGATCCACAACGGCATCGATCTGGCCCAGTATTCCAACGCTCCCGCAACCGAGGCCCTGGTCAAGCGCGGGGTTGATCCCGCCCGGCCGTACGTTCTCTTCGTGGGCCGGATCACGCGCCAGAAAGGCATCATCCACCTGGTTAACGCCATTCCGGCGATTGACCCGGCGATTCAAGTGGTGTTGTGCGCGGGCGCGCCCGACACGCCTGAGCTCGGCCGCGAAATGGCTGATGGGGTCGCGGCGGCCAGCGCGGGCCGCGACGGCGTGATCTGGATTCGCGAGATGCTGCCGCGTGAGGAAGTCATTCAGTTCTACTCCCATGCGGCCGTCTTCTGCTGCCCGTCGGTCTACGAGCCGTTTGGCATCATCAACCTCGAAGCGATGGCCTGCGAGACCGCGGTGGTGGCCTCGGCCATCGGCGGAATCCCCGAGGTGGTCATTCCGGACGAGACTGGGCTTCTGGTCGACCTGCCGCTCAAACCGGGCAGCTTCGACCCGGTGGATCCGGCGCGCTACTCGGCTGATCTGGCTGCCGCGATCAATCGCGTGGCGCTTGATCCTGCCCTGGCGAAGACGCTGGGCCGCAACGGTCGCCGGCGCGCGGAAGACCGGTTCAGTTGGACCGCAATTGCCCGGCGAACGTTGGACCTCTACCGGTCGCTGCTGGCGTGACGTCGGACGAGTCAAAACATCATTCGCGATGCCTGGAACGATGGATCCGGGCGCTACCTGATCACAGAGGAGAGATGCCGTGCATCCTGCAGAAGGTCGAAACCGAGTCGTCATCGAAGGCATAACGCCCGCGATCAACTTTGGCGCATATCCGATCACGCGCGTCGCCGGGGACAAAGTCGCGGTCGAGGCGGATGTTTTCGTCGACGGTCACGACGCGCTTGCATGCGTCCTTCTTTATCGCCGGGAAGCGGACGCGGAATGGGTCGAAGCGCCCATGACCACGCTGGGCAACGACCGTTGGGCGGGCGAGTTCACCGCCGCCGTCGTCGGGCGCTATCGATACACGGTGCGGGCGTGGGTGGATCATTTCAAGACCTGGTCCCGCGATTTCGCGAAGCGCGCGCAGGCCGGGCAGGATTCGAAGGTTGATTTGCTGATCGGGGCCGAACTGGTCGAGGCGGCCAGCGCCGCAGCGAAGCCGCCGCACGCGGGCTGGCTGGCCAGTTTCGCCGAGGGACTCCGCGGCGGCAGCGCCGACGCCAGGCGGCAGGCGCTATCGGATGAGCTGGCCCGGTTGATGGCCAGCCACGGCCAGCGCAATTACGTTACCACCTGCGAGCGCGAGCTTGCCGTCGTGGTCGATCGCGAGCGGGCGCGCTTCGGCGCCTGGTATGAGCTCTTCCCACGCTCCTGCGCAACCGAGCCGGGCCGGCATGGCACGTTCCGCGACGTCGAAGCGCGCCTGCCGTATGTCGCCTCCATGGGTTTCGACGTGCTTTATCTGCCGCCGATTCATCCGATCGGGACCAGCTTTCGCAAAGGTCGCAACAATTTGACCACGGCCGCTCCGGGCGAACCCGGCAGCCCCTGGGCGATTGGCGCCGCCGACGGCGGGCACACAGCCATCCATACCGAACTGGGCACCCTCGAGGATTTCCAGCGCCTGGTTCAGCGGGCCGCCGAGCACGGGCTCGAGCTGGCGATGGACATCGCCTTCCAGTGCGCGCCCGAGCATCCGTATGTGACCGAGCACCCGGAGTGGTTTCGGAAGCGCCCCGACGGCACGATCCAGTACGCGGAGAACCCGCCCAAGAAGTATCAGGATATCTATCCGTTTGACTTCGAGACCGCCGACTGGCGCGGGCTGTGGGAGGAGCTCAAGAGCGTTGTCCAATTCTGGGTCGATCAGGGTGTGCGGATCTTTCGGGTGGACAACCCCCACACGAAGGCGTTCCCTTTCTGGGAGTGGATGATCGCCGAGATCAAGCGGGATTGCCCGGAAGCCATCTTCCTGGCCGAGGCCTTTACGCGCCCCAAAGTGATGTACCGCCTGGCCAAGGCCGGATTCACCCAGTCGTACAACTACTTCCCCTGGCGCAACACCAAGTCGGAGCTGACCGAGTACTTCACGGAACTCACCCGGACCGCCGTGAAAGACTTCTTTGGGCCAAATCTTTGGCCGAACACACCGGACATCCTGCCTGAGTTCCTCCAGTATGGCGGCCGACCCGCCCACATGATCCGCTTTATCCTGGCGGCCACCCTCGGCCCCAGCTACGGCATCTATGGCCCTGTCTTTGAACTCGGCGAGAACCGTCCGGTCGCGCAGGGCCGCGAGGAATACCTCGACTCGGAGAAGTACGAGATCAAGGTGTGGGACCTTGAACAGGCCGGCAGTCTGCGCCCGCTCATCGGCCGGGTGAATCAAATCCGGCGCGACAACCCCGCTTTTCGAGCCAACCACAACCTGCGCTTTCACCCCGTGGACAACGAGCAGATCATCGCCTATTCCAAGAGCAGCGAAGATGGGGCGAACACGGTCCTGGTCGTCGTCAACCTGGACCCGCACTACAAGCAGTCCGGGTTTGTGACATTACCCCTGGCGGACTTTGGGATTGATCCGCACCATCCCTATCAGGCCCACGATTTGCTAACCGATGCGCGCTATCTCTGGCACGGCGCCCGCAACTACGTGGAGCTGAATCCTCAGACGGTGCCGGCCCACATCTTTGTGATCCGGCGCAAAGTGCGGACCGAGGCCGATTTCGACTACTACCTCTAGAATGCAGAATTCAGAAAAATATCTTGACATACGCCTTTCTGCATTCTGTATTCTGCATTCAGGTAAGTTGGAAGTCCGAGAACTCGTTGATCGACTCGATCTCGGCCACGCGATCCTTGGGGATGACCCGGCGAAAGGACAACGACTCTTCCTCCCAGCGGACCAGCAAGTCGCGGGCGCGGTGGCTGTTTGTCAGCTCGTAGTGGCGCTTGAGCAGGCTCTTGACCAGGCGCTTCATCCCCGGGTGGGTCAAACGATCCACGTCAACGAGCTCAATATTGCAGCGGTTGACAAACGTGCCGTCGGGGTCATAGACAAAGGCCATCCCGCCGGTCATGCCGGCCGCGAAGTTGCGGCCGGTCAGGCCCATCACCACCACCACCCCGCCCGTCATGTATTCGCAGGCGTTGTCGCTGACCCCCTCGACGACCCCGCACGCGCCCGAGTTGCGGACCGCAAAGCGCTCGCCCGCCACCCCGGCCGCGAATAGCGCCCCGCCGGTTGCGCCGTAGAGAGCGGTGTTGCCCAGGATGTGGTTGTCGCTCCAGTCGTAGGTGACCTCGGGGAAGGGTCGGATTGAAATCTCACCGCCCCGCATGCCCTTGCCCACGTAATCGTTGGCCGCCCCGACCAGGTGCAGGCGCATCCCGTTGGTGGTGAAGGCCCCGAAGCTCTGGCCGGCATAACCGCGGAAGTTGACCTCGATCGCGCCGGCCGGAAGCTCGGTGTCGCGGTACTTGCGGGTAATCTCGCCGCTCAGCCGCGCGCCGATGGCCCGGTCCTGGTTGCGGATCGTGTAGTGCAGGCGCACGCCCCAGGCCTCGTTGACCGCCTCGCGCGCGTCGCGGACCAGCGTGTCGTTGAGAGGGCCCTTCTGCGAGGACGCAATACCGGGAGGCGCGGGCACATGCCGGGTCGGCCGGCCGTCGGTATACGACTGTGCGCGCAGCGGGCCGACGTCGAGCAGGCGCATGACTTCGGCGGCGTGGGCGGGCGTCTGCTCCGTGGCGGCCCGCTGGCAAAGCAGGTCGCTCCGGCCGATGACCTCGTCCAGCGAGCGATAACCCAGCCGGGCGAGATGCTCGCGCGTGTCCTGGGCCACATACAGCAGATAGGCCATCACGTGCTCGGGCTTGCCCTCGAACTTGGCCCGCAGCTCGGTTTTTTGCGTTGCGACGCCGGTCGGACAGGTATTCAGATGGCATACCCGGGCCATGATGCAACCCTCGGCAATCAGCGGAGCCGTGCCGAATGAGTACTCGTCGGCGCCCAGCAGGGCGGCCACCAGCACATCCCGGCCGGTCTTGATCCCGCCGTCGGCGCGCACCCGGATCCGCCCGCGCAGGTTGTTGGCCAATAGCGTCTGATGGGTCTCGGCCAGGCCGAGCTCCCAGGGCAGCCCCGCGTTCTTGATCGAGCTTAGCGGCGAGGCGCCCGTGCCGCCGCTCGCGCCCGAGATCAGCACCAGATCGGCCTGGGCCTTGGCCACCCCCGCCGCGATCGTGCCCACCCCGGCCTGGGCGACCAGCTTGACACTGACCCGGGCCTCAGGGTTGATCTGCTTGAGGTCGTAGATCAACTGGGACAGATCTTCGATGCTGTAAATGTCGTGATGAGGCGGCGGAGAAATGAGCGCGACGCCCGGCACCGTGTGGCGCACTTTGGCGATCAGCTCGGTTACCTTGTGACCTGGTATCTGCCCGCCCTCGCCGGGCTTGCTGCCCTGGGCCATCTTGATCTGCAGTTCGGCCGCGCTCATGAGGTAGGCAGGGGTGACGCCAAACCGCCCGCTGGCGATCTGTTTGATCCCGCTGTTGCCTTCGCTGAGGAAACGCCGGTCCTCTTCACCGCCTTCGCCGCTGTTGCTCAAGCCGCCCAGGCGGGTCATGGCGATGGCCAGGTTCTCGTGGGCCTCTGGCGAAAGCGCCCCGAGCGACATGGCCGCGGTCGAGAAGCGCCGCACGATGGCGTCCAACGGCTCGACCTCATCGATGGGGATCGG
>JBKJQK010000092.1:0-2973 GCA_046594095.1 Anaerolineae bacterium
GGGCCCATATCGGGCACGTCGAGCAGGGCCGCCACGCCGTCAGGCACTTTGGCGCGCAGGCGCTCGAAGTAATCAAGTTTGCCGGTCCGCATGAGTTCATCGATCTTCTTGGCTATCTCCTTGCCGATGCCGGCCACCGAGTCGAGTTCGCCGGCCTGCCAGATGTCGGCGATGGGCCTGGGCAGGTTGGCGATGATCTCGGACACATTCCGATAGGCGCGGATCTTGAAGGTGTTTTCGCCGAGGATGTCTTCGCGGCCGGCGATGTCGGCAAACAGCGCCGCGAGCTGGGCGTTTGTGAGCATGGAGCGAAGCTTACAACGGATGGCGCGCGACGTACAATCCCGAGCGTGATTGAAATTGTCGCGAATCTGCACATGCACACGCCCTACTCAGACGGCGAGTGGTTTCACGCCGACATTGCCCGTGCCGCTGAAAAAGCGGGCGTCAACGTGATTGTTGTCACCGACCACAACGTGCTCGTGCGCGGCATCGACGGTTACTATGGCCGGACGCTGGTCCTGACGGGCGAGGAAGTCCACGATCCGACCCGCCAGCCACAGGCCAGTCATTGCCTGGTCTATGAAGCAGGCGAAGACCTCGCCCCGTTTGCGCCCCGGCCGCAGGCCCTGATCGATGAGGTCAATCGGCGCGGCGGGATGGCCTTTCTCGCCCATCCATATGAGGTCGCGAGCCCGCTCAGCATGGACGCGATCGCAATCCCATGGGCGGACTGGCAGGTCAAGCGGTTCCGGGGGATCGAACTCTGGAACTGCATGTCGGATTTCAAGGCGCGCCTCTCGAATTGGCCGCTTGCCGCGGTTCTGGCGTTTTTCCCGTCGTGGGCGCTGCGCGGGCCATTTCCGCAAACGGTCCGAAAGTGGGATGAGCTCCTGGCGAGCGGGGAAAAAGTGGTCGCAATTGGCAACGCGGACGCGCATGCGACGCCTTATCGCGCCGGACCGATCACGCGCCCGATTCTGCCGTATGCCTTTCTGTTTCGGTGCGTCAATACCCACGTGCTCCTGCCCCGCCCCCTCAGCCGGAATAATGTTGAGGCGGATCGCAAGATGTTGTTTGGCGCCATCGCGGAGGGCCGCTGCTTTGTGGGGTTTGATCTGGCGGCCCCGACCCGCGGGTTTTCATTCACCGCCCAAAGCGGATCGGCGAGCGCGGGGATGGGCGAAACGCTCATTCGCGGAAGCGTCAGCCGTTTTCGGATCGAGACCCCCAGCGCGGCCACGCTTCGGCTGTTCCGGGATGGGAAACTGATCGCGCAGGGGCGTGGGCGGGTGCTCGAGCGCATGGACGCCGAGCCAGGTGTTTACCGGGCCGAAGCGCATCGGCCGTTCCGGCTCGCCCTTCGGCCGTGGATTTATTCGAATCCGATCTACGTGCGATAGCAGCGCGCGCCGCTATACCGCCGCGATGCACTCGATCTCGACCAGGACGTTGCGCGGCAGTTTGGCGACCTCGACGGTTGAGCGCGCGGGCGGCGGGGCAGGGAAATAAGTGGCGTAGATCGCGTTCATGGCCGCGAAATCGGCCATGCTCTGCAGAAAGACCGTCGTTTTAATCACTTTGCCCATGTCCGAGCCGCCCGCCGCGACCACGGCGGCGAGATTTCTAAGCGACTGGTGGGTCTGCACTTCGATTCCGCCTTCGACGACATTGCCGGTCGCGGGGTCGATCGGAATCTGTCCCGAGCAGAAAACGAGGCCGTCTACGACTATAGCTTGCGAATACGGACCGATCGCCTGGGGGGCCGCATCGGTTTTGACGGGGTTCTTGGTAGACATGGGATTAATCCTCAAGGTGTTCGAACCAGTGACATGATCGAACTGGCGAACATGCTGATCATCAATGCGGCCACAATAACAAGGCTGAGCACGTACCACAAGGTTCGTGAGCGTTGATTGCGTTTCGGGGATCGGCTCATAAGACCCTATTCTAAACGGTGGCGCAACGGTAGAACGAATCGTTGACAAATACTGGATAACCCGGACGTACCATCCGTCTTAACCGTTTAGGTGGAGCAGAGCATAGAGCAAGCGAAAATGAATCATCAAAACGCCTCGAACGATGGCGATTCGGTAAGCAAAGGAGGGCCGCAAATGGCTCCGGACGTGAACTCGATCGTGTCGCTCGAACCAGAGATACGCACCCCGATGTCCAACATTATCGGGATGGCGGATCTGCTGCTCGACACACCGTTGGATAGCCGGCAGCGCGGGTACGCCAACATCATGCGCGACTCGTCCGAGCAGTTGCTGGGCCTTTTGAACGATTTGATCGACTCGGCGAAGCTGAACCACGGTGCGTTCCGACTTTCATCCACCAATTTTGACCTGACCGATGTCGTGGAAAGTGTGGCCAGCGCGCACTCGGTTTTGGCTGAGGCCGCCGGCGTCACAATCATGACCTTTATCGCGCCGGAGGTTCCGTCCAGGCTGCGAGGAGACTCGGAGAGATTGCGGCAGGGCCTGGCCGGGATGGTGATTGAGGTTCTGGAGCGGTCCGGACATGGAGAAATAATCATCAGCGCCGAATCCGCTGGCGCGCCTGACCAGCCCGGCCGCCTCGGCATCCGCTTCTCGGTAACGGGTATCGGAATTCCTCTGGCGCCGCCGGAAGAGGCCCCGACGGCGAGGGCCGCGCTGACGAGCCGCGTTCGGCGCAGTTTGATTGCCCAGATGGGCGGGGTCCTCGAGCAGACCGCGGGCGATGATGGGCGGCGTGAGTATTCCTTTATTGCCCAATTTGAGCAGCCTGTGTCGGTATTGCGCGACGCGGCGCCCGCCGGCATACCCGATTCGGATCTGTCGCATCTCCGGGTCCTGGTCATTGACGACAGCAAAACGACCCGGGAAATTCTCTCGCGCTATGTCACCGCGTGGAACATGCGCTGCGACGCTGTGGCCGGCGCGGCGGACGCCGTGATGAACTTGAGAACGGCGGCAGCTTCTGGCTGGA
>JBKJQK010000268.1:0-9778 GCA_046594095.1 Anaerolineae bacterium
CCTTGCCCGCGTTCGCGACCGCGGTGGGCGCGGCCACGCCCGCGTATGTGTGGTTCGGCCAAGAAGGCATTGGGTCGGGTGCCTTCGTTATTCGCAATACACCGGTGGGCGTGACCGCTGCCCGATCCGAGGCGCGCATCACCGGGCCTGGCTGGGCAACCTCAATCCGGCGGGCCCGATGGATAGCGCCGATCACGGTCGCGAGCCGGTTTGGCGCGCTGCCCGCGGTCCGCATCCAATATGAAGACGAACAGGGACTGAACCGAATTGCGGTTCTGGCTGCGTCCACGACCGCGGCGCGCGACCAGTTGGTCACCGCGCTTCGATTTATCGGGAACAATTGAAATGGATTTGCGTCTGAACCCGCCCCACCCCGATGAGGCCCGCTGGCTGCCGCGTTTTGTGATGATCTGGGCCGGCCAGGCCGCTTCGCAATTCGGCAGCCAGTTGGCCCAATTCGCGCTGGTGTGGTGGATCACCCAAACAACCGGCTCAGCGATTGCCCTGACCATGGGCACCCTGGCGGCCATCCTGCCGTCCGTCATCGTCATGCCGTTCGCGGGCGCGCTGGTCGATCGATGGGATCGCCGGCGAATCATGCTGACCACCGATACGCTGAGCGCCGTTGTCGCATTTGGCCTGGCTGGCCTGTTTGCTGCCGGACAGGTCCAGATCTGGCATGTTTACGCCGCCATCCTAATCCGGGCCGTGCTCGGCGCGTTCCAATTCCCGGCCATGCAAGCCTCAACAACCATGCTGGTACCCGAAGCGCATCTGGCCCGGGTCGGCGGGCTGAATCAGATGTTGCAGGGCGCGATGGGCATTTTTGCGCCGGCGGGCGGCGCCCTGGTTCTGAGTCTGGCGCCCATTGCCGCAGCAATGGGGATTGATGTGTTGACGGCCCTCATGGCGGTTGTGCCGATGTTGTTTGTGACGATCCCCCAGCCGGCCCGGAAAGCCGCCACGGGGCCCGCAGTGCGCGGCCCGGCGCTTTTGAACGAGATGCGTGAGGGCGTCCGCTTTCTATTCGGGCAACCCGGTTTGGTTTTTGTGGCGGGCATGGCCTCACTGCTGAATTTCCTTCTGACTCCGACCGGGGCGCTTGCGCCCATTCTCATCACCCGGCAATTTGGAGGGCAAGTCAGCGATCTTGCGATCTTCGAGGCCGCCGGTGGCGTCGGTTTGGTCCTGGGTGGGCTTGTCATGAGCGCGTGGGGCGGGTTCAAACGCCGGATCTATACGACCATCCTTGGCGCGGTCGGGATCGGGGTCGGAATCACCTTGATCGGGATCGCGCCGGCTTCAACCTTTAGCCTGGCCATCACCGGGATGTTCCTGGCGGCGGTGATGCAGGCTTTCGCCAACAGCTCGGTCATGGCGCTGTTTCAGAGCATGATCCCCACCCATGCGCAGGGCAGGGTCATGTCGTTGCTCAACACGGCCGCAATGGGCATCTCGCCCTTCAGCCTGCTCATTGCGGGACCGTTTGCCGAGGCGTTTGGCGCGCGGGCCTGGTATCTCGGCGCCGGAATCCTCAGCATCGTCGTCAGTCTCAGCGGGCTGTTGTCCCGCGATGTTCGGGCGCTTGGCGCGCCGACCCAAACCATTGCCCATCCGGCCGGCGTGAAGGCGCTGGCCCAGAGATAAGGAGTACCATGGCTACGACCGAAGAACGACTCAAGATCCTGAAAATGATTGAAGAAGGCAAGATCAGCGCCGAGGACGGGGCCAAGTTATTGGCCGCGCTCAGCGGCGGGGCTCGACCGGCCACGGCGCCAATGGGCGCGCCGCTTCCCGGCTCGGCGGCCCGCTACCTGCGGGTGCGGGTCACCGATACGCTGACCGGCAAGGCCAAGGTCAACATTAACCTGCCGATCAGCCTGGTGAATGTAGGGATGAAGATCGGCGCGCGTTTCGCGCCGGAGCTGGGCGACGATGATGCGGCCGCCATCGTCGAAGCGATCCGGAGCAATGCGATGGGCAAGATCATCGACGTCGAAGATGAGACCGATGGGGAACACGTCGAGATCTTCATCGAATAGCGCGGCCGAATCTCAAACCGAAGGTCGTCCCGACGGATCACCGCGGCAGCATTGCAAACTCGGCCTTGACCGCGTCGAGCATCCCCGGACGGACAAAGAGGTCCAGGGCGGTGAGCGCCATCGCCTTGGCCGCGATTCGCATGCCCTTCTGACCCCGGTCCGAGAAAGCAGCGTCTCGAAACTCGGGGGTGTGCCAGGCGACAGGGAAGTCGACAATCTGGACGAGCGGATGGATGGCCGGCACCGAATGGCTGAGAGCGCCCATGTCCGTGCTGGCGGGACCGTCCTGCTGCGCCTCGGTGTGGGTCAGACCGAAGTCGCGCAGCTTTTCACCGTAGACGTCAGCCATGACGTTGTTCGACGCCACGTGCTCGAGTACACCCTTCGTCGTGAACTCGAGTGTGGCGCCGGTCGCCATGGCCGCGGCTTCGGCGACCGCTCGCGCCCTGGCCACCAGATCGCGCACGTAGGCCGTATCGCGCGCCCGGCAGATGAACTTCGCGCTTGCGAATTCAGGCACGATATTGGCCGCTTGCCCGCCGTTGGTGATGATTCCATGCATCCGCGCGTCCTTTCGAACGTGCTGGCGCAGCGCATTCATCCCATTGAAGAACGCGATCACCGCATCCAGCGCATTAATCCCGGCTTCGGGAGCGGCGGCTGCGTGACTGGCCCGGCCGTGAAAGGCGATCTCGATTGCCGAGACCGCGAGAAATACCGGCTTCGTCGCGGTTTCCATGGCCATGTGGGTCATCATGACCGCATCCACGTTTCTGAACACCCCGGCGTCGCGCATCGTCACTTTGCCGCCTCCACCCTCCTCGGCCGGCGTGCCAATCACGGCGATCTGACCGGGCAGCCGGTCGATCACGCGATTCAAGGCGAGGCCAGCCGCCAGGGCCGACGCCGCGATCAGGTTGTGGCCACAGGCGTGCCCCAGCCCGGGAAGCGCATCGTATTCCGCGATGAAGGCGATCATCGGTCCCGGGTTTGCGCCGGCCACGGCTATGAATGAGGTCTCAAGGCCGCCGACGCCGCGCTGGACCTCAAATTGCCGCTCAGACAGCGCGCGCGTGAGCATCGCAGCCGCATAACGCTCCTCAAACATCAGTTCCGGATGGGCATGGATATCGCGGCTGATCGCCACCATCGCCGCATGCTCAGCGTCGATGGCGTCCAGGATCTCACGCTCAAGCGCCTGATATTCGACCTCGTTCATTTGGAACCTCCACCCGCATGCGCACCCCGGCAGACACACGCCACCTAAAATAATCGACGCCGCGTTTGAACGCGGCGTCGAAGTCAATGAGCCATGCAGGACTCGAACCTGCGACACAGAGATTAAAAGTCTCCTGCTCTACCATCTGAGCTAATGGCCCTTTAACCACTCTATTTTAGCGCATCGGGGCCGCCACCGGAGATCCGGGCGCGTTCAGGGCTTCGTCTGACCGAGACGCATATTTCGCAATTCCAGCGGCCCTTGACAAAGAACATTTGTTCTAATATGATGTGGCTATTAGAACAGATGTTCTAAACGTGGTCGAGACCTTCGTCGTGGGGACGCGGCCGCGATCGAGGCAAGGCAAGCATGTCGAGGCGACTGATGATGAGACTAAACAGCGAGTCAGACCAGATTGAGGCCGTTCTGCGGGATCGCAAGGCGCCGGCCTCGGTCGTCGGGGGAAAGGTGACGCCCGGATTCGTCGAGTTTTTACTGCGCCCGTACCCGGGGACGAAGGTGAACCAGCTCAAGGCGCTGCGGGCCGATATTGCCCTGGCCGTCGGGAGCGAAGACGTGCGAATCGCCCAACAGGGTCCCCATCTCGCCGTTCAGGTATCCCGCCCGAGCGAAAGCCGCCGTTCTGTTCGCCTGTCCGCGCTGATGGAGAAGCTGCCCACCATTGCCGAATACACGACCGTACTTGGCCTGTCAGAAGATGGCGCGCCGCTCATGGCCCGGCTTTCGGCGCCGGAGGTGGGCCACGTCCTCATCGCGGGAACGACTGGATCGGGGAAGACCTATCTGGCCCAATCCATGGCGTTAAGTTTGTGCGCCAGGCATCGGCCGCGCCAACTGGGCCTGATTGTGATCGACCCGAAGCTTCGCTCCGACAACGCGTTCGCCCGGCATGTCGAAGAGCACCTGCTCCTGCCAATCGCTCAAACCGCCCAGGCGGCAACCGACGCGCTCACGCGGGCCTGCGAGGTGATGGATCACCGCGTCATCGAGGCATCCCCTACCCCGCGAATCATCATCTTGATTGATGAGCTTGCCGATCTGTGCATGACGGGCGGACCGGCGGTTGTGGAGGCCTTAACCCGAATCGCCCAGCGCGGTCGCGAATCCGGGTTGCACCTCATCGTTTGCACCCAGAAACCATCGTCAAGGGCCATTGGGCCGCTTCTCAAGGCCAATCTTCCGCTCCGCCTGGTTGGCAAGGTCTCATCACTGGAGGATGCCCGAACCGCCGCGGGTTTGCCGGCCACGGGGGCCGAACGCCTCAACGGGAGAGGAGACTTCGTGGCGGTGACTGGCACGCGGGTGATTCGTTTCCAGGCGGCTGAGCCTGACGTGCTCGAGATTGGGAGGCGCCACGTGGCGCCTTCCAGGCACGAGTTTCAACCTGAACGTGGTTTGCAGGCGGGCCGCTGAGGCGGTTTGCGCAAGGGAGACTTATGGACCGTTTCATCAAAACTTCCGCTGTTGGGTTTGTCGTGTTCTCGGTAGTGCTCGCCTTTGTGGTCGGCAGTCGCATGGAGCAGGCGACGATCACGCTGCTGTCCGGAGCTGCCGTGGGGATCCTCTTGTGCGCCCCGTGCGCGGCGGTTCTCACCTTCGCAACCCTGAAACGGCGCGAGTCAACTGCGCGCGACGACCGCATCCAGCGCTATACGGCGCCTTTGCCGCAAGAGCCGCCGACGTACTGGTCTTTGCCACAGGGACCCTATGTCGTGGACGCGCGCCGGTTCGCTCCCGGACTTTCGGCGGGGATGGGCTCCGGGTATGCGGACCCGGGCTATTCGATGCCTTCCCGGCGCAAGTTCTACGTTATCGGCGAAAGTGGCGACGTGCGCGATGCGGAGGGCGACGAGTGACCCGTATCTACAGCAGGATTAGTTCTGTTTGCGGCACGCTGATGTATTCGGCGCCGGTTGGGGTGACGACTACGTTTTCCTCGAGGCCAAGGTATCCAATTCCTTCCACCATTGCGCCGAGCTCAATCGCATAGACGGCGCCGATTTCGATCGGCTTGTTGGGCAGGTCGCTGTACTTTGCCCAGCGCGGGCCTAGCACCCCTCCACCGTCATGGACACGCCGTCCGACGTGGTGGGCATAGGCGTGCATGTACTCGGGATACCCGGCCGCGGTCAGGGTCGTTCTGGCCGCCGCATCCACATCGGCGCCCGGCACGCCGGGCTTGATGGCCGCGCGACCGGCTTCGAGCGCGGCGCGGCAGGCCGCCCATGCCCGGGTCACGGACTCTGGGGCTTCTGTCTCGCCGTCGCGCAAGACGTAGGCGTCGCGCTGCAAATCGCTGCAGTATTCCTCGTGGCGGAGGCCCATGTCCAGGTGCAGTATTTGTCCGGGCTGGATGACGAGGTCGGAAGGAATACCGTGGCCGATCGATGAGTCAGGACCCGCGTTGACAATGGGGTCGGTCAGCCGCTCCCAGCCAAATTCGGCCCCAAGCGCCGCCGCATATTCACCTGCTTTGGCGTGAACGTCGATCTCGGTCATTCCGCGCAGAGGCAGCCCAAAGAGCTGGCCATAGAGCTTCTCGGTCAGCCGGATGGTTTGGGTGATGCGGGCCAGTTCAGCCTGTGACTTGCGTTCGCGCAACCGGCGGGCCACGTTTTCGGCGCTCGTGAACCGGCTTGGGAAAGGGGTCCCCGCCAGGAGTTGGGCGAGCTTTGCGTACATCCCGAAGGTCAATCCGTCCGAGGCGGGATCGCTCAGCGAATAGTTCAGGCCGATCGTGTTGGGATTGATCGCCTCAAGCGCCTTGCGCAATGGTTCCTCAATGCTGGTGTCATAGCCGATCACTTCGTCGTAGGCTTCAAGCTTCCGGACGTTATCGCCTTCGTAGCGGCCGACGATGGCGATCTTGCGGCCATCCCGGGTAATGATCAGCGCGCTGACCCAGGTCAGCCCAAAGCCCGTCAGCATATCCAGGGCGGGATCCATGACTTGCCCGGTTTCGCGGACAAAAGTGATCCAACAATCGAGGTTTTGCTCCCGCAAGAGCGCGACGGCCTGGTCGAGTTTTTCCTGGGTGATTGAAGTCATGTTCGTGTGATCCGTTCGAAAATATTCGTGAATTCCTCGTCGGAGTAGAAATCGATAATGATCTGGCCGCCCTTGCGCCCATGCTTCAGAGCCACTTTTGTGCCGAGCGCATCGCGAAGCTTGGCCTCGAACTGGCGCGATTCCGCAGTTGCTTTTGCGGGCGCCTGCCGGGTCTGCCTCGGCGCGCCTGGCTTATCCGCCATTCTGCGCACGAGCTCCTCGGTTTGGCGCACATTGAGCGCCTGGCGGGTGACGACTTCGAGGGCCACCAACTGCTCAAGCGCCGAGGGAAGTCCAAGTAGCGCCCGGGCGTGGCCTTCGCTGATGACACCGTTCATCAGAGCTGCCTGCGCCTGGCCAGGCAGTTTTAACAGGCGAACCGTATTTGTGACGGTCGTGCGATTTTTTCCCACCCTCTCGGCGACCATTTCCTGGGTCAGGCCGAACTCATTCATCAACTGCTGATAGGCGGCCGCTTCCTCGAGCGGGCTGAGATCGCTGCGTTGGATATTTTCGATCAACGCCAGTTCAAGCATCTGCTGCGGGGCCACGTCCTTGATGATGACGGGGACATGCGACAGGCCGGCCAGTTGGGACGCCCGCCAGCGCCGCTCGCCGGCGATGAGGGTGTATGGCGCGCCTGGCCCCGACGTGCGGGTCACAATGATCGGCTGAATGACACCGTGTTCGCGGATGCTTGCGGCCAGTTCCTCGAGATTCATCGCCTCGACTCCGCGCGACAGCCTGGGCTGATGCGGGTTGGCCCGAATCTCGTGCACGGCAATTTCGATGCTGCCTTTGTTGGCGACATTCTCGGCGTCGTTTGCGCCAGGGATGAGCGCCTCGAGCCCGCGCCCCAGTCCAATTGGTTTAGGCATGGTCAACCTCCGCGGCCGCCCCGACCCCAGCCTCAGGGACGACGGTGATGGTGTCGCGCCGGATGAGCTCTTCGGCGAGCGCGTTGTAGGCCCGTCCCCCGGGCGACGTCGGCGCGTATGTTTGGATGGGTTGTCCGTGGCTGGGGGCCTCGCTCAGGCGGACGTTGCGCGGGATTCGGGTGGCGAACACTTTGGCCCCGAAGTATTTCTCGGTCTCGGCGATCACCTGGTTGGACAATGCCGTCCGGGCGTCATACATCGTCATGATCAGGCCGTGAATCTCAACATGCGGGTTAAGACGCTGCCGGACCAGCTGAATGGTCCGCGTAAGCTGCGAAAGCCCCTCGAGCGCGAGGTATTCGCATTGCACGGGTATGAGGACACCCGTTGCCGCGGTCAGCGCATTTACGGTCAATAGTCCAAGGGAGGGTGGGCAGTCGATCAGGACGTAGTCGTAACGCTCGGCTTCAGCCGCGAGGGCCTGGCGCAGGCGGTACTCCCGGGCGAGTTCCCCGACAAGCTCAATCTCCGCCGCGGCCAGGGCCGGCGCGCTGGGGATGATCGACAGGTTAAGCCGGGTATTGACCAGGGTGGCCTTTGCCGCAGTGACGTTACCCAGCAGGATGTCGTACGACGATGCGGGGACCTTGTCCTTGGCGATTCCCAGGCTGCTGGTTGCGTTCGCCTGAGGATCCATGTCTAGCAGAAGCGTGCGCCGCCCCTGCGCGGCGAGGGCGACAGCGAGATTTACCGAGGTCGTGGTCTTGCCGACCCCGCCCTTCTGGTTTGCGATCGCGTAGATGCGGCTCATGCTTCGGCGTCGGAGTTTAACTCACCACCGCACAGCGCGATGTCAGCCGGCGTTGGCAATCCCTTCAGATTGGGACGGGTGACCGATTGGGCAGCAATGCAACATGCGAATGCGCACGCGTCGAGGGCAGTCTGTCCGCGCCGCAACGCGATGAACAAGGTGGCCGCAAAGATGTCGCCGGCCCCAGTCGGCTCAACCTCGATCACTTTCGGAGCCGGCACGTCGTGGGCGGACCCGTGGATGTACGCCACGCAACCGCGCTCGCCAACGGTCACCACCAGCAGTCGCGTTTGGGCCGCCCAGGCCCGGGCCATCTCCCAGTCACCCGCAATGTCGTCGATGCTGCACACCACCGCATCGGCGCGTGACAGAACCCGGGAAGAGTCATCCCATGGCCCCGCGACAACTTTCCCGCGCTCGTCCCACCGGCGCAACCAGCCCTGGGGCGTAACCCCGACAAATGACTCCGCCGCCATGGCATCGACGATCCGCGTATCCACTTCGTTGCAGACTGGAGCCAGATGGGCTATCCAGGCTTGCCTTAGCGACGGCTCCAAATCGGATGTCATGAGGCGCCGGGCGGCCGGGCGCGTGACCTGAGTCCGCCTCCCGTTGGCGTAGCGGTTCTCGAACTGGGTTGTCGCGGGAACGGGAATCCGTACCAGGGCGATGCCGGGAAAAACCTCGGCCCACTCGAACTGCTCGCCAGCGGCGGTGAGCACCGTAACACGATCGACAAAGGTTCGGGCCGCCCGCGAGGAATACATCACCCCGCCGCCCGGCGTATTTCCGGCCGGCCATACGTCTTCGGTTACGTGTCCAATCGCCAGGTACTCAATCGACGTCATCCAAAGTCCTTCGCTCGAAAGCGGCTTGCGGTCGCGTATTCCCGATGGAATCTATCGTCCGGCGGCAAAGCAAGGGGCGCTCGATGGCGCCCCCTTTTAGAATCGTCTCGCGCCGGCGGCCGCGGCTACGGCTGCTTGAGTTTGATGACTACCTTTCGGGTGGCGCCTTCGCCCTGGCTTTCGGTATACACGCGGTCGTCGTCCCGAAGGGCAAGATGGACGAATCGGCGCTCGTTGGCCGGCATCGGCTCGAGCGTCACAGGCCGGCCGGACTCGATGACGCGCTCCGCCATGCGCTGGGCCATCTGCATGATGCGCTGCTCGCGCGCGGCCTTGGCGCCGTCGGCGTCGACCGTAATGCGAAGGTTCGACTTCAGCTGGTGCGACCACATCATCTGGGTCAGCGTTTGCAGCGCGTGAAGGGCTTCGCCCTGGTAGGCCAGAAGAATCTCGGCGTCGGCGCCCATCACATTTACATAAAGGGAAAGGGTGTCGTCCGAAGCCCGCGGCTGAACAAGAGTCGCCTCAACTGTGACATCCAGGCCCATCCGCTCGACGATGCCCCGGGCGATCTCTCCGGCCAGTTCGGCGGCACCCTCGGGTGCGACCTCCGGCTCGGACGACTCCTGATCACGCATGCGCGGTTCGGGCCTGCGCGGGCCGCGATCCGGCGCGTCTGATCTGGGCTCGGACCGCCTGAATCCGCCTGATGCCGGCCTGGGATCGGGTCGCCGCGCGGCGAGAGGCCGGCGCGCGGACGTGTTGGGGGCGGAATCCGACTCTTCAGACGACAAACGCCCCGACGGTGATTGTCCAGCGGCGGGCGTCTCGCGCCCGGACGGCGGTGGCGACACGGCCGGGCTGGGCCGGGGGGCGATGGGCGCAAGGGCATTTGACGGAAGCTGAGGTGG
>JBKJQK010000276.1:0-11888 GCA_046594095.1 Anaerolineae bacterium
GGTGCATTTGCCACGCCTCATGCGCCGCCCCGTCATAGGGCGCTTGATGGACGCCCATCGAGTACGGGAACGAAATCCCGAATAGCTTGTCGTAGGTCTGGGTGATCTGCCGCATCATGTCGGCCAGCCCGTCGCGCTCATCCCCGCTCAAATCGACCAGGCGCGGGCGGTGCTGACGGGGCAGGATCATCGTCTCGAACGGCCAGGTCGCCCAGTAGGGCACCAGGCCGACGAAATGCTCATTGGTGAACAGCACCCGCGCCCCGTCACTGATCTCGTGTTCGACGTAGTCGATCAGCAGCGGCCGGCCATGCTCGGCCAGCCACGCTTCTTGTGAGCGCTTCTCTTTGGCCGGCTCAGTCGGCACATGCCGGGTCGCCCAGAGCTGGCCGTGTGGGTGCGGGTTGCTGCAACCCATGATCTCGCCCTTGTTCTCAAACAGTTGGACATAGGCGATGTCGTCGCGGGCGCCGAGCTCCTCGCACTGGGCCGCCCAGACGTCGACAACCGCCCTGATCTGCGCCAGGGGCAGCTCGGGCAGGGTCAGATCGTGGCGGGGGGAGAAGCAGATGACCCGGCACACCCCGGTCTCCTGGTGGGCCTGCAGCAAGGGAGAGGACTCGGACAACCCGGGGCTGCCCGCATCATCGGTGACCAGCAGTGCCGGGAAGTCGTTGTCGAAGACGAACACGCCCTCGTAGGGCGGGTTCGTGATCCCGTTGGCGCGGGTGTTGCCCGCGCACAGATAGCAGGCTGGATCGTGCGGCGGCCGGCTTTCGGGGGCGCGCTTCTCAACCGCGCCAAGCCAGGGCCGCAGCGCGCGCTGGGGCGAGACCAGGATCCATTCGTTGGTCAGAACGTTGAGTCGGCGGTGAGAGAGAAGCGGGTTCATGGTTATCGCAACGGTTGATTACGGGCGTTTAAGGGTGAGCAGATAAGCGACGAGATCGTCGATCTGCCTGTCGTTCAGGCTGTCGCGATAACCGCGATACATGATGCCTTCCTGGTAATTGTCGACCAGAACGGCGTCGGGGTCGAGGATGGCATCGCGCAGATAGTCGCGGGCGGTCTGGCCGCGGACCGTCGTCGCGGCTCGGTCGGCCACCCCCCACAGGCTGGGCCCCAACGGAGACTTGCCATCGGGCGTTGTGCCGTGGCAGCGCGCGCAGGGCGGAACGTCGCCGCGCTGCGACCTCACCGCGACCTGGCCCATGAAAATCCGCTGGCCCGCCGCCGCATCGCCGGACGGCGCCGAATAGGCGGTGGCGCAGGCGGCCAGGGCTAATCCAGCCGCCAGGGCCGGCACCCACGCGCGTTTCATCGGATGGCTCCGTAGCGGATCCGATAGATGACGCTGGTGCCGAAGTCGGCGACATACAGATCGCCGTCCGGCCCGACCACGATGTCGATCGGATACAGGAAGCCGTCGCCCCAAAGCGAAGCCTGGGCCCGATACGCGCCATCGCTGGCCCGTGTAAACGTGATCCGCATGAGCTCGCCCCGGCTCCACAGCGCCAGAAAGGCGTTGTCGGCGTAGTCGGCTGGGTAGGTCGCCCCGGTGTAGAAGGTCATCCCGGTCGGGACCGAATGAGGCGGGAATTCGAGCAGAGCCGGTCGCACGCCGCTCGAGACAAGCTGGCCGGCCGGCCGGCTGGCGCCATACTGACCGCCCGGCACAACGTAGTGAAATGTGTCAGGGGGCTCGTCGCCATCGGGGGTGGCCGAGCTGTTGTCGCCGCTGAATAGATCTCCCCGGGCGTTGAAAGCCATCTCAAATGGGTTGCCAAAGCCTCGGGCAACAACTGTGGGCTCCCCCCCGTCCGGGCTGACTGACAGAATGGCCGAGGCCAGCCGCTCGGTCTCGATCCCGGTGTTGGATGTGCTGCCCACCCCGAAATACAGTCGGCCGTCCGGGCCGAGGGTGAGGCTGTTGTTCGAGTGGGGTTTGAAGACGAGGGCGGGCAGATCGCCGGTGAGGAGCCGCCGGCTGTCGGCGACGCCATCCCCATCCGAGTCCCGCAACGCTTCAATCTTGCCCGCGCTGGAGGTGAACAGTTCGCCGTCCTTCCAAACCAGACCCACCAGGAGCTCGAAGCCGCGGGCGAAGCGGGTGGGCGTCCCGGCCGTGCCATCGGCGCGGCGGCTGGCGACCCATAGGTCGCCGGCGATGTCGCCGATATACAACGTCCCGTCGGGGCCGAAGGTCATCACCGTCGGGTTGTCGATCGCGCCTTCCGCATAGATGCGGGCGGTGAAACCGGGCGGCAGGCTGATGGCGCGGCGGTTCGGGTCGCGCTCGCGCTCGCGCTCGGGCGTGCTGGCCAGGGTGAGCGCGGCGAGCAGGCCGGTCAGCAGGAAGGGCGCCAAAAGGGTTAACATGCGGCCGCCCCGCGAACGACCGGCCGGGCGGCGCCGCGAGACATATGCAGCGATGACCCCAAGCATGCTGGCCGCGGCCAGGGCCAGCCACAGGTCGCGCTCGCGGATCCGGATGAGCGGCTCGCCGATGCCGACCGGGACGACGCTCAAGGCGATCTGCGCCCCGATGGCGGCCAGACCGGCCAGGGTCAACCAGATGCCCGCGGGCCAGCGGCGCGCCATCAGCCGCCGCAAACCCGTCCAGGCCGTCCATCCTGCGAGCGCAAAAACAACGGTCGATAGCGCCGCAATCACACGGCGACATTACCATAGCCCAGGAGCCAGATTCAACGAAAACCCTGATTCGCCCTTGCCAAATCAGCCCGTCATGGCGTAAACTCAATGCTTATGGCCACGTTACCCGCGCGGCTCGTCAGCGAGTCGGATGTCACTGAACCCAGACAGTATGACCTTTCGCAAGCCCCGTGCGTGATCGGCCGGGCGACCGAGTGCGATGTCGTCGTATCGATGACGAAAATCTCGCGCGCCCACGCCCAGATCGAATTCATTGAAGGCGTGTATTTCATCAGCGACGCGGGCAGCACCAACGGCACTTTCGTCAATGGCCACCGCATCTCGGGGGCGCATCCGCTTCAACATCGCGATGAGATCGGCCTGTCCGACCCGCGGATGATCTTCACCTTTTACGCCGCCGATCACACCGAGCTGTCCCTTCCGCGGATTCGATTTGACGACCGGCGTTTCGCGTTTTTCTTCGCCAATCAGGAGGTCGAGCTATCGGCCGACCAGTTTGATCTGCTGCGCTTCCTGTATACCCACCAGGGCGAGCTGTGCACGCGCGAGGATTGCTCGATGGCAGTCTGGAAGCGGGCCTACGACGCGACGATGGATGCCGAGGCGCTGGATCAGATCGTCAGCCGGGTTCGGGCCCGGCTCAAGAAGATCGACCCGGGCGCAGGGGATTTGATTGTCACCGTCCGCGGAAGAGGCTACCGGTTGGACGTTTGGTAGACCTCATCTGACACCTACCTGACACCTGGGCCGCGAAACGCAAGGCCCGGGCGGGCCGGGCGTACCATCGGGATAACGCGATGGAAGAGCGGGTGGGTCCATATCTCCTCAATCAGTTGCTGGCCAGCGGCGCCAGCGGGGCGGTCCATCGCGCCCGGCATTCGAGCACAGGCCAGGAAGTTGCCCTCAAACTGCTTAAACCGGATCTGAGTGACGACGCCGATTTTGTCGCGCGCTTCCGGCGCGAGGCGCGGGCGATGGCCGCGCTCAAGCACCCCCACATCGTCCGGGTGTTTGACTCAGGGGTTGATAACAACCGTTATTATATTGCGATGGAGCTCCTGGCCGGGGGCAGCCTGCAGGGCAAACTGGACAGCCTGCATCGGGCTCGGCTGGCGTTGCCGGTGGCCCAGGCGTTGGAGATCACGCGCCAGATCGCCGAGGCGCTGGCCTATGCGCACGCCCTCGGCATCACCCACCGCGACGTCAAACCGGCCAATGTCATGGCCGCCGCCGAGGGCCGCTACGTGCTGACAGACTTCGGGATCGCCCAGATGGTGGACGCCACCCAGCTCACCCGCCCTTACACCACCCTCGGCACGCCGGTCTACATGTCGCCCGAGCAGGCCCAGGGGCTGCCGCCCGATGGGCGGAGCGACTTGTATTCGCTGGGCGTGATGATGTTTGAGATGCTGGCCCAACGGGCGCCCTTCATGGCCGACTCGACCCCGGCGCTGCTCTACAAGCACGTCCATGAAATGCCGCCTCCGTTGGGCGAGGAGATCCCTGGCCCCGCCCGGGCCCTGGTCGCGCGCCTGATGGCCAAGCGTCCCGACGATCGCCCGCAGGACGCCGCTGAGGTGGTCAAGGCCATCGAAGGGATTCTGCCCCGCGGCAAGCCGCGCCAGCGCGCGCCGGCGCGGGCGCGGCTTGCCGCGCTCGCCTTAACCGGCCTGGCCGTCGTGTTCGGCGGGTTGGTCGCAATGTCGGGCGACGGGCTCAACCAGACCCGCGCCGCACCCACCGCGGCGGCCGCCACGCGAACATCCGCGCCTTCTGTCGCGCCGACGCCCCTGTCCGGCGCGCCGCGTCAGGCGGTCACCACCACGGTCTATGCCAACCGGGACTGGCAACCCTCCGGTCTCGTTGTCCGCAAGGGCGAGACGCTCCGGATTCGCCCGCTTTCGGGCGCGTGGTCCGAGTGCGCCCTGGCGGGATGCGCCTTCCATGACGCGGGCGGCGATCCGGCCGCGCCACGGGCCCAGGCCAGCAATGCCGTGCAGGGCTGCGCGCACGCCTCGCTGGTGGCGATTTCAGGTGAAGGTACGCCGTTTTGCGTGGGTTCCGATGTCGTCGTCCGAGCAGATGCCGACGGCGAGCTGCGCCTGCGGATGAACGACATCCTGCTGTTGGATAACGATGGGAGCCTGGTTGTGGCGCTCGACGCGCGGCCGTAGGGCCGGGTCGCCGCGTCATTTACGTCGACGAATCGCGGCCGGTCCACCATGGGCTCGCATGTCCGCCCGGAACACGGATTACACGGATGCGTACGGATTCTCACGGATCTGAATTTGGATCATTCCGTGGAAATCCGTGCGCATCCGTGTAATCCGTGTTCCCAAAAGGCGCGCAGATGCGTTACACCGCCCCGAAGGTCTCGCGGCTGAAAGCGCGCGCGAAGACGAGTAACTCCTCCCAGTTGCGAACCGCGAAGATGCCCCAACCCTGTTCAGTCCGCGCGCGCTGCAGGGCGCGGCTGCCGGCGTCAGTGGCGGAAGCCCATTTTGGATTGTTGAGGGCCAGCGCCATCGTGGCCCCGCCGCGGGCGTTGCGGACCGCCATTGCCGAAATATCCCAGCCGCTGTTGCCCTGCTCGTCCTTATCGAACATCGTCGTGACGCCCTCGTCCGAGATGATCAGGATGCGGACCGGCCGGTCGGTCTTCTTGCGGGCCTGACAGGTGTCCCGCAGGACGTGGATGGGAAAAGCCGTCCCGCCGCCGTAGTAGCCGGTCAGAATGCGCAGGATCGCGTCGGCGTCGCGGACAAAACCGTCGGTCTTCTGGAACTGGCGCGCGCCGCTCCACAATGTGGCCTGGGCCCGCCCGCCTGCCCTCAGAGCGGAAAGGGCGACGATGGCGCCGGCCAGGGTGAGAAAGGACACCGCCTGCTGCGGGTTGGGCATCGAGCCCGAGCAGTCGACATACAGGTCGAGGTCGAGCGGCTCAACCTGCGGCTGCGCGCCCTGGGTGGTCCCCCACACCCGCTGAACGGTGGTCATGCCTGGCACAACGTTGGGGCTATACAGAACGCTCTGCAGCCAGTCGGCGTTCTCCATCGGCGAACCGATGTCCCAAGGCTCGAGGCCCTCCGGCAGCGGTTCGGTGGACTCGGGCACGACCCGGCCCGGAAAGGGAATGAGATACGGCATGGACCGCTCGCGGTAGTAGCGCATCGCGATCTCGTGATCGGTCAGTTTGACCCCCAGTTGTTTGAGGATCTCGCCGTATTCGAAGGGTTGGCGAGCCTGGCCGCCGCCGCCCGACTTCGCTTTAGCCTCTGGCTTGTCGCCGGTGGCTGCCTCCCCGCTCACGTCCTCATCAAGTCCTGAAATCTCCGGGTCGTTGGCGGGATGGACAACCCCGCCGATCTCGTCGTCGTCGAGCTCGGTCAGGCCGTCGGGCAGCGCGCCGGCGCCGGCGGAATCGGTGTCCCGCCAGGGGCCAAGGATCTTGCGGGTCGCGGCGTCGCCGTCGTTGATGAGATAGGGCAGGGCGAGGACGGCGTATTTGGCCGCGCCGCTCAGCCAGTCGCGGGCATAGACCCGGATCAGGCGGGCGGCCAATTGCGCGTCCCCCTCGATCTGGGTCTCGGGCTCCTCCCGGCTTTCGAGCGTCTCCACCTGTTTCCCGACCGTGACGGCGGTCGTGACGCCAGGCGCGCGAGCGAGCGCGGTCGCCAGTGTGCCGCGCTGGGCGCCCCACAGGATCTCGTAGGTGCGCATGTAGAACGTCCACAGCCGGTCGGGGGTGGCAGCCGCGCCGGCGGCTTCCGCGAGCCGGCGGTAGATGGCGCCCATCCGCAGGCGGGCGCTGCGCTGAAGCCGGTCGTTGATCAGGAGATCGGTGTAGAGGTTGCCCACCATCGGCGCGAGATTCTCGACGCTGGGCAGGCCGCGCCGCACCCGGGCGAGCAGGCGGGCGTTGTCGGACAGGTCGGCCGGGCAATATACGTGGTGGCCAATTTCATGGGCGAGGATCTCCTCGCCAAAGTCGCCGAGGCCGAGTCTGGCAATCTCCGCCAGGTTGATGACGACGGCCTGGTCATTCAGGCGGATCATGGCGAAGCTTTGGGTCAATCCTTCCCGTTTTGCTTCGGCATCGGACAGACACCAGCGCGGTTCGCTCAGGCGGGTGAAACGGCTCCAGGCGGCCAGGGCGGCCGGCCAGCGGTCCGCCCATTGGGCTCGCAAGGTCTCGGGGGAGGCCGCCGCCGGCGTCATGGTGGAGATAATATTCAGGGAAAGCGGGAGTCTCAAGCCGCCGCGATCAGCCAGATGAAGTGGGAGAGCGGGGTTGTGACCGCCAGCGTCACGGGCGTTGCGGCCAGACTGGTGACGACCTCAAGCTCGGGAAAGAGCGCGTCCGCAAATCCGGCCTTCGAGACCCGCCCCTTGACCAGTTTGAAGCCGCTCTCGCGCAGCGAACCATCTGTCCAACGCTCGATCACGGAGCGATGAAACGTCGCCCCAAATGCGTCGGCGCACACCCGCCAGACGCCGCCCTCGGCGTTGCCGTCCCGGGCGTGCAATTCCCCCTCGATCAGGGTGACGACGGGCGGAGCCAAAAATGCGCCCCCGAAGCCGCGGAACCCGCCGATCCGGGCGACGCGGGCCAGCCGCGGCGAGTGGGCGGGCTGTCCCGGGTCGTGCCAGGGATCGGCCTTTAGCCGGGCCAGCGCCGCGGGGATGCCGGCGGAATCAGCCAGGCCCAGCGCGCGGGCGGCGAGCGGCGCGGGCAGAGTCTCGATGACGGCCAGCGCGCCGGCCCGGTAATGGGCCATCCCGCAGCGCCAGGCCAGGACCTGTCCGGCCTGGAGGAGGGTTTCGGGATCATCGGTCAGCACTGCGCAGGCGCGCAGGCCGTCCAGCCAGGCCCGCGGTTGCGCGCCGGGCGTCTGGCCGAGATTGCGCAGGGCATTGCTCACCGCGCCGGCGAAACGACGTGGCGCGCGGGCCAGGGGCCGGCCGAAGCCCGCCAGGGCTCGCCAGGCCTCGCTCACCCATGGGTCGTTGCGCTCGGGGCCGAGCATGCCGTGGCCATACAGATCGAGAGCCAGGAGGTACAACGCATCGGTCACATCTTCGGCGTTGCCGGCCGCGGCCGCCGCGGCCTCGACCAGCGGCCCGACCGTGGAGCGCAACAGCGCGCCGAACGCCGGCCCGTCGAGCTGGGGCTGGTAATGGCGGGCCTCGGCGAAAAGCGTGTTGTATCGCTCGCGGCGTGCCCGCAGCGCGGCGCTGAATATCGCGCTCATGTCAGCGGGAGAGCAGCCACGCCAGGTAGTTGGTATAGCGCTGATGCAGGTATTTCAGTTTGAGCACATCGTCGAACATCGGGCCATACAGCTTGCGGCCCTTGCTCCACTCGGCCAGAAAACGCTCGATCTTGACCAACCGGGCGCGGGCATCGGCTTCGGTCACCCCCTGCAGGCCGCCGTCGAACTCGGCCTCGAGGGTGGTGACTGGATCGTCGTTGTCGAGGCTCAGCCGGTCGAACTCGGCGCAGGACAGATCGAACAGCTTGCGGATCCAGCCCACCCGGTCAACCCGGTAGACCTGATTGCGAGCCGCGTCGAAGAAGGGGGCCTCGGTGTCGGCGATGAGCTTGTCGTGCAGGACGAACGGAACGATGTTGCGCAGGTCATCCAGCGTGACGGTTCGGAAGCCGCGGAAATAGGCCAGGGCTTTGGCGAAGATCAGCACCGTCATCAGCGCGCGGACCGAAAACCCGTTCTTCGTCGACGCGCCGATGTCCTTGACCTTGTCCTTGCCGGTGTCCAGCGCGGTCAGGGCGCGGAAGTCGATACCCGAGAGTTTGGCGGTGTCCTTGGTCTTGTATTCGAGTTGCTCGGCAGCCGGCTCGAAGTACTCGAACTGGCTGGCGAAGAACTCGAGCCGCCGGCGCAGGGCGGGCCCGAATTCCACATCCCGGATCTCATCCCCCATCCGGTCGATCTCAGCCTCGGTGAAGACAATCGAGGCCGGCATCACCTCCTCGGGCTTGATCCCCTCTTCGATCCGGGCGAGCAACTCGTCAACAAAGCGGTTATTAAAGTGGAGGGTATGGACGACCACGTCGATCCGGTCGCGCAGGGCTTCGATGACCTGATAGGTGCCGCCGCCCGCGTCGTCGTTGGCGGTGAGAAACCAGGCCGATTCCGGGCATTCGTAAATCTGATCGAGAATCTCGGCGTAGTTGTCGCCCATCACGGTGAGAAGCGCGCTCTGGGTGCGGGTCGGAATCCGGTTGTACTCGTCGATGATCTTGACCCGCATGCTCAACCACTTGCGCCAGGCGATCCGGATGTCGTCCATCTTCTGAGCGGCGATCAAATCGGCCGGGAGCGGGTTGCCCAGCAGATCGCTGATCGTCATCTGGGGCTGGCCGTGCTGCATGCCGCGGCGCACCTCGCGCACGCTGTAGCCGGCCAGGACGCCCATCAGGGTCGCGCTGGCGGTCTTTCCCCGGCCCGGGCCGCCAATCAGCAGGCACCGTCGGCGGGTGGCGAAATTGAGCAGCGGCACGAGCACGAAGCTGCTGTAGCTTTGACCGGACGGCAGGGTCAGCCGGGCTTTGGTATCGCCAAACGTAAAGACCTGTGGTGGCTTGTCGGTGTTGTACTCCAGATCGTAATGCGGGCTGATGATGGCGTGGTTGACGATCCAGAAATACGCCTGGCGGAGCTTTTCGTCAAGCGCCGGAGCCGCGCCGGCGCCGGCCTCGCCAATGTCGGCCGGCCCGCGATACAGGTCCGCGACGTCGAAGCGCTTCTGGTGGGGCGCCGCGCCCGGGTTCGTGGGCGCCTCCGATACCTTGGCGATGGGCGTGCTGTCAGTTGACATGGCCTGAATTATGAATGCAGAATTCAGAATGCAGAAACCTTCATTCAGCATTCATCATTCGAGATAGATGTCTCCGCCGGACGCGCGGACGGAAACCGCATGCGCGATACGGCGGCCGAGGGATCGATTGAGCAGGCCGAGGGCTTCCTCCAACGGAGCGAATCGATATTCGGCCAGCTCCGTATCCTGCAGGGTAATCGAAGCAATCTGGGCATCGGTCAGCGTCCCGCCGTCGAAAATCCATTGCAGGGATTCGGCCTTCGGGCCGTCCCGCGGGACGTAGGCGACGCACAGGGCGTGGCCGATCGCGAGGTCGAGGCCGATCTCCTCAAGCGTCTCGCGGGCGCAACCCTGGCGCGGCGATTCGCCCGCCTCGGTGATCCCGCCCGGGATCAGCCAATCGGGCCGGTAGCGGGGCTTGACAATCAGGATCTCGTCGCGGGCGTTGACGAACAGCGCGCCGGCGGCCATCCGCTTGGTCGGCAGGCTCGCGTAGAACTCCTTAAGCGGGCGGTATTTCGCGTTCACCGCCAATGCGGTGCGCAGGGCCGCCCACACACAATTCGCGGCGGCCGGCGCGACCCGCATCAGAGCCGACTCGGGATCGAGCGCTTCGCCGGCGGCTACCGCCCCTGAGATCCGCGTCCAGTAGCGATGAACATAGCGCTTGCGGTTGCCGTCCTGGATCTCCTCGGCTCCGACATAGACGCTCCGCTCGACGACCGCCGCGGTGGCCTCGGCCACAACCCGGACCAGCGCCTGGTCGGGGCTTTCCGCATCAGCTCCCGGACCCCCGGGCAGCGCCCAACCGCCGCCCTCGCCGCCCACAATCATCAGCCGGTCTTCCTCGTCGAAGCAAAACGCACTGATCTCCCATGCGGCCTCGGCCGGCGGAAGATAGGGCGCGGCATGCCAGCGCGAGATGGTCTCGCGGCCGGCGAGGGAGTAGGTGTCGGTGGGGAGCACGTCTATGCCGTTTGCAGCCGGGCGACCGCGCGGTCGAGGCGCTCCAGGGTCAGATCGCGGCCGAGCGCGTCGAGCATCCCGAACAGGGGCGGGGTCACCTGCTTGCCGCTCACCGCGTTGCGCAGCACGGTGAAGAGCTGGGTGGGCTTCAGATTGAGCTCGACGCCCAGATCGCGCAGGGTCTTCTCGATCACGGGCTCGCTGAATTCGCTAAGGGCGGCCAGCTCCGAGCGCGCGGCGCGCAGAGCGGCCAGCGATAGATGCAGCTCCATCTTCGGGCCGATCAACATCTCGGCTGGAGGCGTTGGAATATCGTTGAAGAAAAAATCGACCAGGTCCGCGGCCTTGGTCAGCCGGTCAAGGCGAATCTGAATGAGCGGGATCAGGCGCAGCAGACGGGCCTTCTTCTCGGGCGTGTCAACGGTGACCCCGCCGCGGGCCAGAAATGGGATCAGCCGCCCGGCCAGATCCTCCGGCGCCAGCATCCGGATATGCACGCCGTTCAGCCAGTCCAGCTTGGCGTAGCTGAAGATCGCCGGCGACGAGCCAACCTTCTCGAGGGTGAACTTCTCGTACAGCTCGGAAAGGGTGAAGACGTTCTGCTCGTCGCCCTGCCCGGGCGCCCAGCCCAGCATGGCCAGGAAGTTGACCAGGGCCTCGGGCAGGGAACCCTGCTCGCGGAACTCGGTCACGCTCGTCGCGCCGTGGCGCTTGCTGAGCTTCTTGCCATCGTCGCTTAGCACCAGCGGCACGTGGGCGAACCGGGGAAGGTCCCAGCCGAAGGCCTTGATGATCTGGACGTGCTTGGGCGCGCTGGGCAGCCATTCGACCGCGCGGATGACGTGCGAAACCTTCATCAGGTGATCGTCGACCATGGCCGCCAGGTGATAGGTCGGGTATCCATCCGACTTGAGCAGGACTACGTCGTCGAGGTTGCCGTTTTCGAATGTGACAGTGCCCTGGATCATGTCGTTGATCGTGGTTGTGCCGGCGAGCGGCATGGCGAAGCGGACGACATGCGGCTGGTCGGGGCGGACATCCTCGCGCAGGCGCATGCTCTTGCGGAAGACGAAGGCCTGTTTGGCAGCCTGGGCGGTCCCGCGCATATGTTCGAGCTCGTCGGAGGTTTCATTCGCCCGGTAGGCAAGCCCGCGCTCGACCAGCCACTCGGCGTGCTGGCGATAGATGTCCAGCCGCTGCGATTGGACATACGGCGCGTATGGCCCGCCCAGCTCGGGCTCGCCCTCCCAGGCCTCGTTGGTCTTCATCCGGGAGAGCTCGGCCTGATCGGGGCCTTCATCGATATCCGCGCCAAGCCAGCGCAGGCTTTCGACGATGGCGCGGGCCGAGCCGGGCACGTAGCGCTCCTGGTCGGTGTCCTCGAGGCGGAGGAAGAACTTTCCGCCGGC